>JBBIUL010000121.1:0-7034 GCA_037440265.1 Nitrospira sp.
CTCAGCGGCTTTTTGAGAAAGGTCCCTGAATTCTATTGCCATGCCGGGCGGCGGCTCGAAGAAATCGCTGAAGAGCCGCTTCATGTAAATAACCGTCCCTTTCACGCGGAGATACTTCCGGTCTTTCAGGGGGAGCGTAATCCCAACCTCCGTGCCCTCGCGCAGCGGTTCTTTCTTCCAGACGTACATGCCGCCTTCTGACAGTGTCTCGGTATAAAGCGTGTGCTTTTTGTTGTTGTGCGTTATGGTTACCTTTCCATTGAACGATGTCCGCAGGTGCCTCCTGTTTGTGCCATGCTGCAGGAAGAAGCAGTTCTGCAGAACCTGGTGCAGTCTGCTGATCTTTACCGGTTTTGTGAAATAGTCATAACACCCGAGGTCCTTGTACCTGATGACAGCCCTGCTTGTTTTGTCTTTTGAGACAATGATTATCGGTGTCCTGGATGCTTTTTTGTCTGATTTGATGTATTTGATAACTGACTCGGCAGTTGCGGTCTTCATCTCGGCGTCGAGCATGATGAGATCAGGTCCGAATGTCTTTAAAAATTTGTAGGCAGCTGCTTTGTTTTCAGCAACCATAACCCTGAACTCGAACCGCCTCAAAAGGAGACCGAGGTACATCAGGAAGGTCTTGCTGTCGCTCACGAGCAGAATATTTTTTTTCATTGCCATCCTTTACCGTATGATGGAATTGACTGATACGGATAGATATTTTTTAGCATCTCTGCAGGACGATGTCAAGCAAATAACAGAGGAGGGCAGGCTCCCGCAGAAGAGGAGAGGGAGAGCAGGAGCGCTTCCCCTATGCCTTTCTTGCGAATGCTCCAAAGGCCGAAAGGATTTTCAGGCCGAGCGTCTGGCTTTTTTCAGGATGAAACTGCGTTGCAAAGACATTGTCCTTCCAGATCATGGAGGTGAACGGAATGCCGTAGTCGGTTGTCGTTGCGATGATGGACCTGTCTTCGGGCACAACATAGAATGAATGCACGAAATAGAAGAACGCATCATCGTCAATGTCAGCAAGAATGGGCGGTCTGTTTATTATTTTAATATTGTTCCATCCCATATGAGGTATCTTTCCTTCAAAGCCGTTGAATGTAAACCTGACCACCTTGCCCCCGAATATATCGAGCCCTTTGCATCTGCCGAATTCCTCAGACTCGCTGAAAAGGACCTGAAGGCCGAGGCAAATGCCGAGGAACGGTTTGCCTTTTTTTATTGATTTCGCCACTGCATCCGTAAGAGAGAGGTCTGTGAGATTCCTTATGCAGTCCCTGAATGCCCCGACTCCGGGGAGGACAACAGCTTCAGCATCTTCGATTTTTTGCGGGCTTGAGGTTACCAGCGCGTCAATGCCCACCTTTTTGAAGGCCTTTTCAACGCTCCTGAGATTTCCCATGCCGTAGTCAACAACAGCAAACATGTTTTAAATTACTTTTACCGACAGGGAATTGTCAATCTGTTGCATCTTTGTCAGAAGCAAAAGCATAGTGAAGCAGGAACCCTCTGACGCCTTGCATCTGTCCGCAAATGGTTTTACTGATGAAGCCGGGCGGGAAGAATCCATGCACATGAAATAGTATGACACCAATGGTTACGGAGTTAATTTTAACTGTTATGGAAAGATAGCTAAGTCATTGACACTCTTGGATTTTTACTGATATACTCGACTAGTGAAAAAAGAATCCGGAAATGCGGTCGATCGCTACAGATCACTTTTTCAGATAGTTCTTTTGTCTGTTTGCCTGCCTCGCATGAATGATTCTGTCAAAAAAACAGTTTACAGGACTTCATTACACTGTTTTGTCCACAGGGCGTCTGTTGCAGTTCTGAAAGGAGCTGAAGCCAGATGAGCCTTGCCGGAAGGCTTGAGGACCTTGCTTTAGCCGACATTTTCCAGATACTGAGTGTAGGGCGAAAAACAGGGACCTTTATTATTAACGGCAGTAAAGGGACCGCTTTGATCGTTTTCAAGAACGGCCTGATTGTAAGGGCCGAAACCGACGACCTGGAAAAATCCCTCGGTGATAACCTCCTTGATGCCGGACTCGTAAAAGATACGATCCTTAACATGGCGGTTGAGGTCAAAAGAGAACTTCCATCAAAGTCGATAGCCGAAATTCTCCTCGAGTTCGGTTCGGTGAGCAGGGACATCCTCGACAAGGCAGCCAGGAAGAGGATCGAAAGAGTCATGTATAAGCTTCTTCTGTGGGAGGATGGGGACTTCCAGTTCGAACTTGATGACACAGACATTGCTGCCAAGACGAACCTTTCCGACCTTGGATGGGAATTGTCTAAAGGACTGAGTCCTGAATATCTGCTCATGGAGGGGGCAAGGGTATATGACGAGTCAACCCAGTCATCCGAGGTCCCCACTGAAGAATTCTCGATTGAGGAGTCCGATGCAGGTTCAGGTGCGGGTTGGGAAGAAGACTGGGCAGCCCAGCCGGCGGAGAGAAAGGACATATCGGCGCTGAAGTCGCTTACTCATGAACTCAGGTTCCCTAATTCAGCCTCAGAAATAACGCTTCTCATCCTGAGGTTTGCCAGTGACATTTTCCAGAGAGGCGTTCTTTTCATGGTCGGAAAAAATGAGATGATAGGACTCGGTCAGTTTGGGCTTGATATAGAACGGGCGGATGAGAAGGTACGGGAAACCGTCATCAGGCCTGACAGCAGCTTTCTCAAAAGGATCATTACCGAGCAGCGCCCCTACAAGGGCGCCCTTGAAACGGACGAGGCCACCCGGCATATGATGAACGAATTCGGAGGGATATGGCCTTCCGAGATTGCTGTTTTCCCTGTGATTGCAGAAGGCAAGGTTGTCGGGCTCCTGTTCTGCGACAACGGGGATTCGAAGACCCCAATCGGAGAGACCGAAGGGCTTGAGATCTTTATCAGCCATGCGGGGCTTGCGCTCGAGAAATCACTGCTTCAGAGGAGACTTCAGGAAATGGAAAAGCGAAAGGATCCCCCTTGAGGCGGTTGAGATTTTTTTTACATTATCTGATAAAATCTTATCTGGAAATGGAGCGTGAGCGTGAAAACTATTCTCATAGTTGAGGATTCGACCACAACAAGATCACTGATCAGGGCGGTCATTGAGGAACTCGGCGACTTTGAGACTGCTGAAGCCGCCTCCGGATTCGAGGCCCTGAAAATGCTCCCCCTGCAGGAATACGACCTTATCATAACCGATATAAACATGCCCGACATCAACGGTCTTGAACTCATCAGTTTTGTAAGGAACAACCCCCGGTACAAGCATCTGCCGATAATCATCGTGAGCACGGAACGGAGCGAAGAGGACAAAAAAAGAGGGATGGCCCTCGGCGCTACGGCATATGTTACGAAACCATTCAAATCGATTGAACTCCAGGAAATCATAAAGAAGACCGTCGGCCTATGAATTCTTCAAAAAAGGAATTTATTGCTGAAGCTGAAGAGCTGCTCGAAGAATCCCAGAGAATGGTCCTTGAGATCCAGGAAACAAGTTCCACCGGCATAAACCCTGACACCATCAATGCCCTTTTCAGGTCAATGCATACGCTCAAGGGGGTCTCCGGCCTGTTCGGGCTGCAGGGGATAACGAAGCTCAGTCATGCCCTTGAAACGCTCATGGATGATATCCGGCTCGGCAAGATCGATGTGACCGATGCGGTCATCGATTTCCTGTTCAAGAATCTTGATGCCCTCAGGACCCTTGTGGAGACGGTTACCGACGATACGGAACAGGATGTAAGCGGGTATCTCAGGGATATCGGGTCGTTCAGGGATTCTCTTAAAGGCAAGACAGAAACTGCTCCCGGAGAAGGACTGATAGACGAGACCATCATGAAGGTCCTTTCCGAGTATGAAGAACACCGGCTGAAAGCCAATATCAAGGACGGCAAGGGGATTTATATGGCAAAGGCGGTGTTCACCCTCGATATTTTTGACAAGGCCCTTGAAGAACTGTCAAAGCAGATCAAGGCTAAGGGAGAACTTATCTCGACCCTGCCCGTGTCTGCAAATGTGCCGGACGGCTCCATCGGCTTCAACCTGATGTTCGGGAGCTCCAGGACTCCTGATGAGCTCGGCAAGGAGATCACCGCTGACATAAACGTCCTGCTGCCGCTGAAGACTTCCCAGAAACCTGCCCCAAAACCTTTGCCTGAAGCGCAAAAACAGCAGGACACGCAGCTGAAGAGCTCTTCAACGACAGTCAGGGTCGACATAGACAAGCTTGACAGGATATTGAATACCATCGGCGAACTGACCCTTGTAAAGGGGGCGGTAAAGCGGATCGGCACCGAACTTCTTGAGAACTTCGGACATACATCCCTTGTGTATGATGTGCACAAGGTTTCGTTAAGCCTTGAGAAAAGACTCTCCGAACTTCAGGACCAGGTGCTCGAAATACGGATGATTCCCATCGGGCAGATATTCTCCAGGCTCGGCCAGGTGGTGCGGCGGTACTCAAGGGATATGGGCAAGAAAATAGAACTCGCCATGTACGGTGAGGACACCGAGCTCGACAAATTCCTTGCCGAGGAAGTCGTCGACCCGCTTATGCATCTCATCAGGAACTCAATAGACCACGGTATCGAGACGCCTGAAGAGCGGGTGAAGAAAGGGAAAAAGGATTTCGGAACCATTATCCTTAAGGCTTACCAGAAAGGTAACCATGTGGTGATCGAGGTCAGGGACGACGGCAGGGGCATCGATCTTGAAAAGGTAAGGAAAAAGGCGATAGAAAAAGGGATGATTGATGAAGATGTCGAGCTCGAGGAAAAAGACATTATCGACTTTATCTTTACCCCGGGATTCAGCACCAAAGATGTTGCAAGCGAGGTTTCAGGCAGAGGGGTAGGGATGGATGTCGTCAAGGAAAAACTTTCCAGTCTCGGCGGTTTTGCCGAGATCGAAAACCGCAAGGATGCCGGCACTACGTTTATGATTACCCTCCCCATCACGCTTGCGATCATTAAGGCACTGATTGTCAGGGTCGGCGAAGACAAATTTGCAGTCCCTCTGACATCCATGTCTGAAACGCTTACGGTCGATCATAAAGATCTGCAGACGATCGAGTGGAAAGAGGTCTACTATCTCAGGGGAGAAATGCTTCCGCTTATCCGGGTGAGTAAGTTTTTTAATATAACGTGCGACGACAGCGAACGGTCGTTTGCGGTTGTGGTGGGGTTTGGAGAACGGAAGGTGGGGCTGCTTGTCGACGAACTCCTCGGTCAGAATGAGATTGTCATCAAGTCGCTGGGAGACTACCTGAAGAAGCTGAGGGGGTTTGCCGGTGCCGCAGAAATCGGAAAACATGAGGTAATACTCGTCCTTGACATAGAGTCCCTTATGGAGGAATCGGTGATCAAGCAAAAAGGAGGGGCCCATGTATGAGACGTTTTACGGCCTGAAGTCAAGGCCCTTCAGCAAGACCCCCGACCCGCGGTTCCTCTATCTCAGCAAGACCCATGAGGAGGCGCTCGCACGGCTCCAGTATGCAGTCGAGGAAAAGGAGATTATCGTGTTGACCGGGGAGGTAGGGTGCGGAAAGACAACACTGACGCGCGCCCTGATGGATATGCTCGGCGAAAACTACCGGATCATCAATATCATCAACCCGCGTCTCACCCCTGCACAGTTCCTGAGGACGATCGCAAAAAGGATGGATATCGACATCCCCTATACTCAAAAGGCTGACCTGCTGGACGCCCTCTATGAAAAGATATACCTTGAATACGAATCCGGCATGTTTATGGTGATCATCATCGATGAGGCACAATTGATCCCGAACAAGGACACCTTCGAGGAGATCAGGCTTCTTACCAACTTCCAGCTCGATGATACAAACCTCATAAGCCTCATCCTGGTCGGTCAGGCCGACCTCAGGAGGAAGCTGGGTCACAAGGCATACCGGCCGCTGATGCAGAGGATTGGGCTTTTCTACCATCTCGGACCGATTGACGAGGAGGAGATACGCGACTATATTGCCCACCGGCTGATGGTATCCGGCAGGGACGATATGATTTTTACGGACGATGCGCTGAAGGCCCTCTACCGCTATTCGGGCGGGATCCCGAGGCTGATCAACGGTATTGCTACCTCAGCGCTTCTGGACGGGTTTGCAAGAGAATCAAAGATCATCAACGAACTGCTTATTGAAGATGCTGCGAGAGAACTGGGGTTACATGGATATCGCGAAAATTAGGAAAAAGGCCCAGCAGAAAAGCGAAGAGAAGAAAACGGACGAAAAATCGGCTGCCGCTCCGGCCCCGGAACAAAAAGAGGAGCAGCCGGCGGTGCACGACGAGAAACAGAGGACTCCTGCAGCCGGGAAACCGGCATCTTCCCTTCCGGTGGCGACAGCAGAACCGCCCCGGGAAGTCATTCAGGCAGAAAAACCGGGCCCATCTGTCCCGGAAAAACCTGATAACCCGGCGGAAGAACAGGAAGACGCATTGGTGGAACTGCTTACCTTCAGCCTTGCAAGGGAAGAGTTTGCCGTAAAGGTTTCAGAGGTGGAGGAGATCATTAAATACCAGAGAATAACGGGCGTGCCGACCCTGCCGGAATATGTATCAGGGATAACCTCTCTGCGCGGCAAAATAATACCCGTCATAGACTTAAAGACCAGGCTTCATCTCAACGTGAATAGTCTTGCATCGCAGCCGTCGGGTGGAGATACCGGGTCAGATGCGGACCGGTTGAACCCGGACGATAAGATACTGATTATCTCAGGCCCGGAAGGATTCATCGGCGCTATTATTGACAGAGTCATCGGGGTTGTAAGACTGCCGCACACCAGCATACTCCAGCCTCCCGGGCATCTGAGCGAGGCCGAGATGAAGTTCATCGAGGGAGTAGTGATACTCGAAAAACGTTTCATATCGATTATCAGGTCTCAAGACGCCATGAAAATAGAGCTGAGTTAAAGGAGGATTTATGGGCGAACGGCTTGAACTGAAGATTCTGACGCTTGTCGTTTCTCTGCTGCTGATCGGAATCTTTGCCGCAGGATTTATGGTGCTCACCATCGAAAAAGC
>JBBIUL010000122.1:0-7034 GCA_037440265.1 Nitrospira sp.
CTGATGAAATGCTCGTCGAATTATCTGACAAGACAGGGATTCTTGAGGCAACCATACGCCAGGAGCTTAAGACACTCAGGAAAAGACCCGAATCAACAAAGCAGGTGCTGACCGGCAAAAAACTCACCGCTGAAAAAGGCGAGGAATATCTCCTTCTGAGCGCGGTCATCACATTCCCTGAAAAACTGGATTATGTACTGTCAAAGATCAGTCCTGATGAGATATCTGACACAACTGCCGGGGCCTTATTCAGGAGAATTGCTTCTTCAGGAGGCAGTAAAGACCTTGCTGCGGTTCTCGACGGCGCTGATGAAGATGAAAGGATATTATTTACAAAGCTCTCCGTTGATCCGGGATTTGATCCTGAATTTGTTGACAAGAACATTGAAGACTGCCTCAAAAGGATCGAAGACAGGAAGCTGGATGAGAAGATACATGCTGCAAAGCTGTCCGGAGACCTTACCCTTATCAACACGCTTTTGTTCGAGAAGAAAAAACTACTAAAGGAAAAAGGGCTATGAGAGATTACAGCGATTTCCAGGATTATTTCGATGAGTATGAAAAGGACGGGGAGTTTGAAGCTGAAGAAGGCGTTGAAGAGTCTGGAGACGAAGAAGAAGCAAAGGAAGACCTTTTCACCGAAGGGGAGCATGATCCCATAAAGATTTACCTGAAGGAGATGGGTGGGGTCCCGCTGCTTACGAAAGAGGGTGAAATCGAGATTGCCATACGGATCGAAAAGGGGAAGGAAAAAGTTGCACGGGTTGTTTTTTCGCTCCCTTTTGCATTACAGAAGGTTATTGCACTCGGGCAGATGATAGAAATAGGCGAAGCTCCCCTGGAAGAGATCATACAGAACGGTGAAGATGAAGCAGAAGATGACCTCATCTTCGAGCGGAAGCGGTTTTTCAACATTACACTTGACCTCAAGGCCCTCTACCAGAAGAGAAAGCAGCTCCTGAGGAAATTCAAGACCTCGGGCAAAGAGACTGTCCAGAAAAAACTCATCAAGTCACTCATCGAAAACAGGGAGCAGATCCTCGACAAGATCCGTCAGCTGAGGCTGAAAGACGACGTTATCCTCGCTTTTTCAGAAGAACTCAAGAAGGCTATCATCTCCATGGACGATCTTCACAAGAAGATGCTTTCAGCCAAAAAGAAGGCCCGGTATCTCGGAGTAAATATCGATACGCTCAAGAAAGGGGCCCGCGTTTCTGCAAAAAAAATAAAAAACAAGGCGGTCATCGATGAAATAAACTCATTGGCATCAGAATGCCTCGAATATGAAAAAGAGCTGACGAAAAAGGAAAACCAGTTAGGGGTCAGCTTTGAAGAGACGAAAAAAGCCCTCAGGATACTTGTCTCGGAAGAGAAGGAGATCAGCGAGGCAAAGGCAGCCTTGACCGAAGCCAACCTGCGGCTTGTCATCAGCATAGCCAAGAGATATCTCGGCAGGGGACTCGGGTTTTCCGACCTCATTCAGGAAGGCAATATAGGCCTCATGAGGGCGGTTGACAAATTCGAATACAAACGCGGGTACAAATTCAGCACCTATGCCACCTGGTGGATCCGGCAGGCCATCACACGGGCGCTGGCAGACCAGTCCCGGACGATCAGGATTCCGGTGCATATGGTCGAATCCATCAACCGGATGACCAGGGTAACCAGGGAGCTTGTCCAGGAAAAAGGAAGAGAACCCTCTTCCGAAGAGATTGCTGCTAAATTATCCCTGCCTGTTGAGAAGATCAAGGCGATGATGAAAATATCAAAGGAGCCGATCTCCCTGGAAACACCCATCGGCGAAGAGGAGGACAGCCACCTCAGGGACTTTATAGAAGACAAGGCAACCCTGTCGCCCCTTGACCTCGCCATCCAGGACGACATGAAAAAGAGCATCGAGAAGGCACTTTCCTCGCTCAGTTCAAAAGAGCAGAGCATCATAAAAAAGCGTTTCGGCATCGGAGAGGATATGCCGCACACCCTTGAGGAAGTCGGGCTTGAATTTGAGGTAACACGGGAGCGGATACGGCAGATAGAGGTCAAGGCAATCAGAAAGCTGAGGCATCCCTCAAGGAGCAGGTGGCTCAGGTCTTTTATCGAGAGCGCTTGACTAAAAACATATTCGGGTTTATAGTAACAAGTTACCATTGCAGGCTGAGTTAAGAAGAGCATTTTTGATTTACTGATTTTTGACTCTTGCGCTATCGTTAACCATTGGATGTTCAAGGGCCCATAGCTCAGCTGGTAGAGCTACCGGCTCATAACCGGTTGGTCCCAGGTTCGAGTCCTGGTGGGCCCACCATATCTCCGGAGGATTGGTGAAAGACCTTCTGAAAAATCTGATCAGTTTGCAGCAGGCAGATACCCGCATTCTGCAGAAACGTCTTTTTATCGATAAGGTCCCCTCGCGCATCTCAGAGGTCGACGAGCCGCTCAGACAGGCCAATGCCGAACTTGACAGGATAAAGCAGAAAAATGAGGCCATGGCAAAGAAAAAACGCGAAAAAGAATTATTGCTCGATGAGACCAATGAAAAAATACAGAAGATGAAATCCCGTTCTGCAGAAATCAAGACAAACAAGGAATATCAGGCCCATCTCAAAGAGATAGAGGCAATGGAAAAAGGCATTACAGACATCGAAGATGAAATACTGCTCATCATGGAAGACCTTGACAATTCACTAAAGATCCAGAAAGAAAAGGAAACGAACGTTGCGGCCGAACTCAGGAAAATAGATGCGTTCAAAAAAGAACTGCAGGAAGAAGTGGGAAAAAATGAAAAAGAATTGACCGCACTAAAGGCAGAACGGGCACAGCTCAGTGCTGCTATCGATCCTGACATTTATAACCTGTATATGTCCCTGCTTGCCTCAGGCAATGGGACGGCCCTGGCCCGTGCACAGGATGAGATCTGCCTTGGCTGCAACATGAATATCCCCCCTCAGCTTTTTGTAGAAATCAGAAAGAATGAAGACATCATCCAGTGCCATCAATGCCGCAGGATACTCTATTATTCAGAACCCCCGCAGTAACCCGGTCTGACCCTTTCCGGGCTCTAATAGTACAACAGAACAACCTTTTTCCTGTCAAAGCAATATGTGACATGTACAAATTAAATATACTATTTACTTTTTTTATCTCTGGATAAAAAATCTTTCAAATTCTTTAATATCTGTTATATAATAATTAAAATTTATTATAGATCGCTGTAGCAGAACAGGTGATCGCCCGATGCTGATTTTGCAGCACCGGGAGGAAAGTCCGAGCTCCAAAGGGCAAGGCGCTCCGTAACACGGAGTCTCCCGTATCAGCGGGAGAAGGAAAGTGCCACAGAAAGGGAAACCTCCTCTGACACAGTCAGGGGGAAGGGTGAAAAGGTGTCCCGGTGATGCGGGATCCGTCCTGTTTGGACGGAAGGTAAGAGCTCACCAGTATTCCGGGCGACCGGAGTAGCTTGGTAAACCCCGTCTGGAGCAAGGCCAAATAGGTTCCGCCTTGAGAGGGGCCCCTTCAATTCTGTATTCATGATACAGAGGCGGAACGGGTTAGGCCGCAGGAGTCCGGTTGCAAGGCCGGGCCGCAGATGAATGATCGCCATCCCGGTCATCCGGGATTACAGAACTCGGCTTATGGCTGCTCCAGCGACTATGATAAACGCACAGATCATGATTCTGGATCTCAGCTTCACCGTCTCTTGAAAGGAATGGAATGGAAGATCATAAGTTAAAAGTGTTCTGCACCGTTGCCGAAACAAAAAGCTTTTCAAAGACCTCCGAAATCATTCACCTCACACAACCGGCAGTAAGCCTCCAGGTGCAGGCCCTTGAAGAGATCTATGAGACCAAGCTTTTTGACCGGTCAAGCAGTACGGTTACCCTGACACCCGCAGGAGAGATCCTCTATAAATATGCAAAAGAAATCCTGGCGCTGTATGCTGCTGCCGAGAAGGTTGTCGGTGAAATAACCGGCCTGGTCAAGGGGAGCATCAGCATTGGGGCAAGCTCTACCATCGGGAACTATCTGCTTCCGGGCCTGATAACCGATTTCAAGAAGACCCATGCAAAGATAAAGGTCCATCTGCTCGTCGGCAATACGAAGAGGGTCATAGACCTCCTCAATTCCGGGAACATCGACCTCGGACTGGTTGAAGGAGAGGTTACACGTCAGAAGATGACGATAGAAAAGCTTATCCCTGATGAACTGCTCCTTGTTGTTCCGGCGCACCATGCATGGGCTAAGAAAAAAGAGATTTCTATCAGCGAACTGACAAAAGAGCCGTTTATATTCCGTGAAGGCGGTTCCGGCACAAGACAGATGATAGAAAAGTTCCTGTCACGGCACGGCATTTCCCCCCAGGACATGAAAATATCGATGATCCTCGGGAGCACCGAGGCGATCAAGGAGGCGGTTGAAAACGGCCTCGGGGTTTCCATCGTTTCACGCTGGGCAGCAAGGAAAGAGCTCAAATACGGGACCCTCCATCTCCTCAGGATAAAAGAGGAAAAGATATTGAGAGAGTTTTCACTTATCTTGAATAAGAATGCGGTATCTTCCCATGCTGTTGATGAGTTTTTAACATACCTCAAGGCATATTCTTTCGAAAAACTGCTGCATTGAGAGTGAGTCCCCAGGAATTAATCCCCGGCATTCTTTCTGTTGCCAGGAAGGCAGGAGATGCGATCATGGAGATCTACCACTCGGATTTTTCATTTGAACGTAAAGATGATCGCTCCCCCATCACCCTTGCTGACAAGAGGTCTCACCGGATCATCACGGATTTTCTAAGAAATTCCACCGGCCTTCCGGTTTTAAGCGAAGAAGGCAAAAAAATCCCCTTTGCTGACAGAAAAGAATGGGAATACTTCTGGCTCATCGATCCGCTCGACGGAACAAAGGAATTCATCAGCCGGAATGGTGAATTTACGGTCAACATTGCACTGGTATTCATGGGAAAGCCCGTCATCGGCGTTGTCTTCGTTCCTGATAAGAAAACGTTTTATTTCGGTGCTGCAGGGATCGGTGCGTATAAACTGCTCGATGACGCTGAAACCGTTGTTTCTTTCCCTGAGAATACAGACCTCCAAAATGGTTCAACCGGTGTGTTTCATCAAATAATCAGCACAGCGACGAGATTACCGGTCGAACATGGCAACAGGGTATTTACCGTAATCGGCAGCCGCTCCCATATGTCACCCGAAACCGAAGATTATATTCATAAACTGAAAGAAAAACATGGTGAAATCGAATTCCTCTCTGCCGGAAGCGCGCTCAAGCTCTGCCTTGTGGCTGAAGGAAAGGCTGATCTGTATCCGCGGTTCGGTCCTACCATGGAATGGGATACTGCAGCGGGACAGGTGCTCGTGGAACAGACCGGCGGTTCTGTTATATCAGCAGAAAACGGAGAACGGCTGACATACAATAAAGAAGACCTGCTCAACCCTTTTTTTATTGCAGGGAAACTCCTGTAAAATACTGCATCTGTTAAGCCAGTCGGTCTATTTGACAGAAAGCTCGTGCATGCTATATCCTAATAGCGTTCAAAGGCATTCATGAAACTTTTTCCAAAAGAAACAGACTTCTTCGAAATATTTGATAAGGTAGCGCTTAATGTAACCAAGGCCGCCACCCTCCTTGTTTCCCTCATGGAAAATTTCCAGAATATCGAGGAAAAATCAAAGGAAATTTACGAGGTTGAACAGGAAGGCGATATCCTTACCCACGACATCATGAAGAAACTGAACAAGACCTTTATCACCCCTATTGACAGGGAAGACCTTCACCTCCTTGCCTCAAGGCTTGATGACGTGCTCGATTTAATATGGGCTGCCGTTGACAGGCTGACGGTATTCAGAATCAGGGAATCAACACCGGAGGTCGTTGAAATGGCCAAGGACCTGCTCCTCACCACTGAAGTTATCCAGAAGGCAATCCATAAGCTCAGGGAGAAAAAGTACTCTCATGTCCAGGAGTTTTGCATTGAGATAAACCGGCTTGAAAACAGGGTCGACAGGGCATTCAGGGATGCCCTCGGCAAACTTTTTGACGACATCAAGGACCCTATCCTCATCATAAAATGGAAAGAGATATACGAACATCTTGAGGATGCGTCAGACCGGTGCGAGGATGTGGCCAACATTCTTGAATCCATTGTCCTGAAGCATGCTTGAGTTAATCATTATCGTCGTTTTCCTTGCAATCCTCTTCGATTTCAGCAACGGCTGGAACGACTCTGCAAACGCCATTGCCACCGTAGTTTCAACACGCGTGCTCACTCCGACAAAGGCGGTCATGCTTGCTGCAATAATGAACGTTCTCGGGGCTTTTATGACCACCGCTGTCGCCAAGACAATAGGCAAAGGCGTGGTGGATCCAAAGGCTGTTACCGAGATGGTCGTCGCAGTATCGCTCTTTGCAGGCTTCTTATGGAACGGCGGCATGACCGTGATTGGACTTCCGGTGAGCGCATCACATGCCCTGATCGGCGGTCTGATGGGGGCGTCGGTTGCACACGGCGGCACTCAGATACTGAATGTTTCCGGTATAATAAAAATCTTTTCCTCATTGCTCGTATCCCCCATCCTTGGGATAATAATCGGCTTCTGGTTTATGAAGTTCATCCTCAAGATGTTCGGGACGCTCTCAGCAGGCGCCATCAACAAGCATTTCGGAAAGTTTCAGCTGCTCTCATCTGCTTTTATGGCTTTCAGCCACGGTTCAAACGATGCACAGAAGATTATGGGCATCATAACCCTTTCCCTGGTAAGCGGCGGGTATCTTACCTCTGTCGAAGTCCCGTTCTGGGTTGTACTGATCTGCGCCCTCGCTATGGGGCTCGGGACAGCATTCGGCGGATGGAAGGTCATCAAGACCATGGGCATGCATATGCTGAAACTGGAACCTGTCCACGGTTTTGCCGCTGAAACCTCTGCAACCGCTATTATTATCGGTGCCAGTACGCTCGGGCTCCCTGTCAGCACAACGCATGTTATTTCGACTTCGATCATGGGGGTTGGTGCAACCAAAAGACTCTCTGC
>JBBIUL010000123.1:0-7016 GCA_037440265.1 Nitrospira sp.
TGATCTGCTGTGTCAGTGCAGACTGCGTTCTGAAGGTAGCCTCAGCAGCGCGGGTGAAGCTCCCGAGTTTTGCCACATGATAAAATCCTATGATTTTCTGCCATTCCATGCCTCACCTTATCAGAAATTATATTAGCATCATTTATTATATTTAGCTATTTTATTAATTTGACTAATATTTGAGGATGGCCGATAATGTACGCAAAGATCATTTTCCGGAGGCTGCCAGCATGAAAGACTCCTTACAACCCGGGATTCAGTCGGAGTTTACGTTTCGCATTCCGGCATCCAAGACCGTACCGGCCCTCTACCGGGAATCAGAGGAATTTCAGGCCATGCCGGAGGTCTTTGCAACCGGTTTTATGGTCGGTCTGCTTGAGTGGGCTTGCATCAGGGCAGTGAATCCGCATCTTGACTGGCCCCGGGAGCAGACGGTCGGCACGCATATCGATGTGAGCCATAGTGCAGCAACTCCTCCGGGGTTTGAAGTGACCGCAAGGGTAAAACTCGTTGAAATGGATGGACGGCGCCTGCTGTTTGCCGTAGAGATGCATGACGGGCATGATCTCATTTCAGCGGGAAGGCATGAACGGTTCATTATCGACAAGGAAAGATTCGACCAGAAAATGAAGGAAAAGGCAGCGAAGAATCTGTAGGTTGTATCTGCATCATTTTTCAGGAAATCAGGATTATTTTCAGCCTCTTATTTTTCCCTTCCCGTTTCACATGTCAGGACTGTTTAAAGTCCGGCTATGCTTGCAGCCTCTCTCTCAGTGCGGTATATCTCTCGGCTGTCTTGCTGTTCCTGATTGCAATCCCGAGTGCTTTTTTCGTTCCGATGATTACAACAAGCTTTTTGCCCCTCGTTATCGCAGTATAGAGGAGATTCCGCTGCAGCAGCAGGTAATGCTGCGTCAGCAGGGGCATAACGACCGCAGGGTATTCGCTTCCCTGTGACTTGTGCACCGAGACGGCATAGGCGAGGACAAGTTCGTCAAGGTCGGCAAAATCATAGAGGACCATTCTGCCGTCATAGTTCACGGCAAGTTCCTGGTCCTCGGTATTGATGCCGGCGATCCTGCCGATATCTCCGTTGTATACCTCGAGGTCATAATTGTTCCGTATCTGCATCACCTTGTCGCCTGTTTTGAATACCCTGCCCGCCCGGTGCAGTTCAGCGGCGGACGGGTTAAGGTGCTTCTGCATCTCCGCATTCAGGTTCGAGGCACCAATAACACCCCTGTGCATAGGGGTAAGCACCTGGATATCATTGAGAGGATCGTACCCGAATTTTGCCGGGATCTTCTCTTTGCACATCTTTATGATCATATCAGCCACCCTCTCCGGCTCTTCGAGCTCAACAAAATAAAAGTCCTGCACAGAATCCCTGTCAGATGTGATACCAGGGAACTCCCCCCTGTTTATCCTGTGGGCGTTCACGATGATCAGGCTCTCACCCGATTGCCGGAATATCTCGTTCAGCCTGACCGTCGGCACAAAGCCCGACTCAATAATATCCCCCAGCACATTGCCGGCGCCGACCGAAGGAAGCTGGTCAACGTCTCCAACAAATATCATGGAAGTGCTGTCCGGAACAGCCTTCAGCAGGTGATGCATGAGGACCGTATCCACCATGGAAGCCTCATCTATGATTATGAGGTCTGCAACAAGTCTTTCATTTTCGTTTTTCCTGAAGCCGCCGTTTTTCGGGCTGAATTCAAGGAGCCGGTGGATGGTCTTTGCCTCATATCCTGCAGCTTCAGACATCCTCTTTGCTGCCCTGCCGGTCGGAGCAGCAAGCATCACAGTAAGCCCTGCCCTCCTGTTGATCCGGATAATCGCCCTGATGATCGTGGTCTTGCCTGTCCCCGGCCCGCCGGTGATGACCATGACCTTTCTTTCCAGGGACTCTTTTACCGCTCTTGCCTGATTTGCTTCAAGTACAATGTTCATTTCTTTCTGAACCCAGGCAACAGCATTTTCACGGTCAAGAGGGATCCGGTCCTTTGGCGAACTGCCAATGGCCTTCAGTCTGCCGGCAATGCAGACCTCTGCAGCATAAAGCTCTCCAAGGTATACCGAGCCATTGTCTATTATGACTTTTTTTTCTGCTGCGACTTTCTCAAGCGCCTGCAGGATAATCTCACGCTTCATGTCCAGAATCTTTTCACACTCACCGACAAGGGGATCAAAAGGGTACAGGACATGCCCGTCTTCAGAAAGTTTTTGGAGCACATAGAGAATCCCTGCTTCAGCGCGGATTATTGAATCAGTCGGTATCCCGAGTTTCCCGGCGATGCGGTCCGCAGTCAGAAACCCGATGCCGAATATGTCGGATGCAAGCCGGTAGGGGTTCTCTCTCACCACGCTGACCGAGTCCTTGCCGTACTGCCGGTATATCTTTGCAGCATACGCCGAGCTGATCTCATAATTCTGCAGGAAGATCATCACCTCGCGGACATCTTTTTGTGCCTCCCATGCGGTCCTGATCATCTGTATCCGGACCGTGCCGAACCCATCAACCTCCCTCAGTTTCTCAGGTTCAGTCTCGATAATAGTAAGGGTATCAACCCCGAACTTCCCGACCAGGCGTTTTGCCATCACCGGCCCGATCCCCTTGATGAGGCCTGAACCGAGATACCGCTCAATTCCCTTTGCCGTCGCAGGAACAACCGTCTCGCATGAGACGAACTTGAACTGTTCGCCGTACTTGGGATGGACATCCCATGATCCTTTCAGCTTCAGGATCTCGCCGGGTGACACCGGAAGGAGATTGCCCACAATGGTCACGAGCCGATTCTGCCCCTGCACCTTAAGCCTCGCGATTGTATAGTGGTTTGTCTCGTTGAAGTACGTGATCCGCTCTAACTGTCCCTGCAGTTCTGAAAGCATGGTTCTATTCTACCTGATTGCAAAATTCCTTTGCTGACATTCTGCTTGTCGCATGCAGGTCAATCAAAACATTCGCGCCGCTGTTTTATCAAACAGAAATCTGACGAATGAAAAAATGCATATCCTAGTTATATAATTTCTGAATTATAGTATTATAGTAATAATTTTCGTTTATCTTATGCGAGACATATGAGAAAGATTCATCTCATCAATGACAACATCGTCGTGAAAAATATCTTATGATGAAAAAGCTGTCGCTTCTTCAGAGTTTCTCGCTGGTTTCCCTGGCTGCCTTTGTTGTCATCGGTATTATTTCTTCAGTAGTCGTCGGTAAATTTCTCGAAGACCACATGCTGACAATGACAACAGAAACCACGTCAAAATTTATTGCACGAGAGCTCGAACATGAGATGATAGGACTCGAACTTGCCATACCCAAAAAGGGTCTTGACGCCATCAATCTCATCAAGAGAATCAATCATCTCAATCTCGGACCAAATGTCCTTGATATGAAAATCTGGAGCAATGATCACATAGTAATATGGTCCCCGGATGAGAATATGATAGGAAGGCATTACCCTGATAACAGAGCATTAACGGAATCGTTGCAGGGCAAACCTGTGTCAGAGACAAAATGGCTAAAGAAATACGAACAGAGCTTTGATTCCAGATATGAAAGACTCATGGAGCTGTATGTCCCGTTCAACTATGACGAAAACCATATCCCGAGAAATGTATTCGAGGTATATATCAACCTCGACCCGGTCTATGCAGACATCAGGAAACAGCAGGCAACCGTCTGGTTTTTGACGTTCGCAGGGGCCTTTTTGCTGTATGTCACGCTTTACTGGATTGTGCGGAGGGCCTCGAACAAACTGGTTGCCCAGGAACAGGAGCTTCAGGATTCCTATGACATAATCGAAAGCGCCCGGAAGGAATGGGAGGAGACCTTCGAGACCATCAACGACGCCATAACGATCCATGACAGCGACTTCAACATCATCCGTGCCAACAAGGCGGCTGAAGAACTGCTCGGTCTTCCGTACCTGACGATAACACGGCAGAAATGCTACGAATCCTATCACGGGACCGGCTGCCCGCCGGAGGGATGCCCCAGCTGCCAGACTTTACAGACAGGGGTTGCTTCTACCACCCAGCTCTTTGAGCCTCAGCTCAACAAATATATTGAGATAAAAGCGATACCACGATTAAACGCCAGCGGGAAACTCATAGGATTGATCCATGTTGTTAGGGATGTCACAGAACACAAAAAACTTGAAGACCAGCTCAGACACATTCAGAAAATGGAAGCCATCGGGACGCTGGCAGGCGGCATTGCGCATGATTTCAACAACGTCCTGAATGTAATCATGGGATACAGCGACATCCTCTACCGGAGCCTTGACAAAGACAACCCCCTCAGAGCCAGTATCGATGAAATCATCGTCGCCGCAGAGAGGGCAGCCCACCTTACACGCAGCCTCCTTGCATTCAGCAGAAAAGAAGTCATTGAAAAGAGGCTATGCAATATCAACGAAATAGTAATCGGGGTCAAAAAAATGCTCACCCGGATCATAGGAGAGAATATAGAGGTCAGCACAAGACTTGCTGAAAGGGAAATTACTGTCATGGCCGACTCCGGCCAGCTGGAGCAGATGCTGATAAACCTTGCCACGAACGCACGGGACGCCATGCCGGATGGAGGAATGTTCATCATAGAGACCGAGGTCATTGAGCTTGACAGTGAGTTTATTCAGGTTTACGGATACGGGACCCCGGGACGCTATGCACTCATTTCAGTAACCGACACCGGTATTGGCATGGATGAGCAGACCAGGATCAAGATATTCGAACCGTTCTTTACCACCAAAGAGGTGGGAAAGGGAACCGGCCTCGGCCTTTCCATTGTCTACGGAACCGTAAAACAGCATGGAGGATATATTAATGTCTACAGTGAACCCGGGAAAGGCACGACCTTCAAGGTGTATCTCCCCCTGTCTGTCACTGCTGCAGATGAAAGCATACCAGCAACTGAAAACCCGATCAAAGGCGGCACTGAAACCATCCTCATAGCAGAAGATGACAAGGCCATTCTGAAGCTTACCGGGAGCGTGCTTGAGCAGTTCGGCTACCGGGTAATCCCCGCGGTGGACGGCGAGGATGCGCTTGCCAAATACCACGACAACAGGGGGAAGATCAACCTGGTCCTCCTTGACATCATGATGCCGAAGAAAAAAGGGCAGGAGGTCTATGACGAAATAAGGAAGTTTACTCCCGGCATGAAGGCATTGTTTTTCAGCGGTTATACTGCCGACGTGCTCAACAAGAAAGGGATGCTCGAAAAAGAAATAAATTTTATTTCAAAGCCGGTCTCAGTCAATGAACTATTGAGAAGGGTTAGAGAGGTGCTGGACAGATAGCTGTTCTGCTTCACCGATATTTTGTCCCAAATTCTGCGTTTTTTTTGCATCAAGCTTCCAGCAATGAGCATGTCAAACTGTTTTCACATTTTATGGAAAGCCCCGCCTGAAGCGGGGCTTTCTTATGCGGCAACATACGGGCCATGAGCTATGAGCTAACAGCTATCAACTATACCTTCACAGGTTGTAAGCCTTTTCACCATGCTGGCTCTCGTCGAGGCCGACTATTTCCTCTTCTTCATCCACGCGCAGGCCAACCGTGTACTTGATGACCATAAAAATAATCAGGGTCATAATACCGCTGTAGACAAAGGTAACCCCTGCTGCAATTACCTGCACAAGCAGCTGCCCTGCGTTCCCGTACAGAAGCCCGCTGCCTGCTGCATTGACCGAAGGGTCGGCAAAGATGCCGGTAAGAACAGCCCCGAGCGTGCCTGCAACACCGTGTATGCCGAATGCATCGAGGGTGTCGTCATAGCCAAGCCTTGGCTTCATCCAGGCGACAGAAAAGAATGAGACTACACCGGCTGCTGCTCCGATAATTATTGATCCCCCGATATTTACAAACCCTGCTGCCGGTGTTATGGCAACAAGCCCTGCAACAGCGCCGGATGCAAGCCCGAGCACTGTCGGCTTCTTTGAATGCATCCACTCAATGAACATCCATGCGAGGGCTGCAACAGCAGTCGCGGTATTCGTATTCAGGAAGGCGACCCCGGCAATCCCGTTAGCCGATAGTGCTGAACCGGCATTAAAGCCGAACCATCCGAACCAGAGCAGCCCGGTGCCTGTCACCACAAGCGTCAGGTTGTTCGGAAAAAGGGATTTCTCCTTCCTTTTCCCGAGAAGCAATGCCCCTACCAGCGCTGCCACTCCTGCATTAATATGAACAACGGTTCCTCCGGCAAAATCCAGGGCACCCAGCTTTGCGAGAAAACCGCCTCCCCAGACCCAGTGGGCAACCGGCACGTACACCAGCGTCATCCACAGGATTGAAAACAGCACCCATGCTGAAAACTTCTTGCGCTCGATATACGCACCGCTTGCGAGTGCAACGGTTATGGCGGCAAACGTCATCTGGAAAGCAATAAAGATATACTCAGGGATAGTCCCTGCAAGGGCTGATACGCTGTCAGGGCCTACTCCCTTCAGCAACAGCTTCTCTGCACTGCCGATTATTCCGCCTATGTCAGTCCCAAAGGTGAGTGAATAGCCGTACAGTACCCAGAGGATACTGGCAATGCAAAAGGCTGCGAAGGTCATTGCCATGGTGTTCAGCGTGTCCTTCCGCTTTGCAAGCCCCCCGTAGAAAAGTGCAAGCCCCGGGATGGACATGAGCATGACCAGCGCGGTCGCCACGATCATCCAGGCAGTATCACCGGTGTCTATTTTTGATATTTCAACAGCCGGTGCAGGCTCAACAGTGACTTCCGGCATTGCTTCTTCGGCAAAACCGGCTCCGCCCAGAAGGGCGGCAAGAAAAACTGTGACAATGAGAATCCTTTTCATAAATACCTCCGTTTTTTCCTGCAGACTTTGCCTGCAGCACTATATCAAAGCTATGGGCATTGCCATTACAAAACCATAAAAGCAATATCACGTTATGTATTTGCCAGAACCATGCCAGCGCCTAACTCATTGATTAAAATTGATATTTGTAATTACTTAGACCTACATTCTTGTATCATGCTACAATTTTGTAGG
>JBBIUL010000124.1:0-7012 GCA_037440265.1 Nitrospira sp.
TCTGTGCTGAATGGATTAATTTTGAGAGAGAAGGGCGCTGCATCTGTAGTGAAGACAGCGCCCTGTTTATTCAGATTGCAAGGACTGAGACTACCGGACAACGAACCTCATGGTCAAGCATATCGTGTGCGAAATGTTTGATCGCGTTCAGAAATTCATGATGATGCTCCTCTTTGACCGGAGAAGGCACTACAACAAGTTTTGTATCCTTGTCTTTCGAGGTTTTCTTTATCACCTTTTCGAGCCCTCCTGCTTCGACGGAAACTTCAGCAGTGATGCCGTTATCAAGACAGAATTGTATGGCCCGCTCGAGATAATCAACCGCTTCCCGCTCAAGTTTCTTTGAAAAGCTGTCATATGAACTGAACTCATACAGTGACAGGGCAAACCGTCGTGAAGCGTCCAGGTCCGGGACAACGCCGACCAGCAGAATTTTTGCTCCAATTTCACGGGCCTTTTCATACCCGTATTTGATTGTTTTGGTATACGGAAGCCCGGCTCTGATCAGTACTGCTATTTTCTTGTCCATTATTTCCTCCTTGCAATTATTCTTCTGCTGTAGCTTTTGCTGCAACAGCTGCCCTTTTTTCAAGCGTGATGCCCTGAAGCATCTTGTAGATAATCAATGCGCTCAACCCGCATGCTGCACCGAGCATGAGGTAGCCGGAGTAGTCATTCCATGCCTTTTCCATTGCCCGTGCCTGCTGTATAACGTCAGACTGCTGTACGAACCAGCCTTTTACCGCATCTTTATTCATCATGATCCAGTCCCTTACCTGGACCTTTGCGCTTGCGAGATTGGCCCCGTCTGTCTTTGCCCATTCCATGAAAGCAGGATTCGATTTTACCCACGTGCTGAGGTCAGAGTAGTAGACTGCCTTATGAGTCCCCGCAAGGTGTTTGAATACAACCGATACGCCTGCGAGGAGCATGGTAACCGAAAAATAAAGACGAATCTTCAGTCCCTTTACATACTGCGTTGCCAGTGTTCCGAACTGTGCGCCGACAGATGCCCCAAGCAGCATGACAACAGCGGCAATGATTTCAACCCTGCCTTTCATGGCATAGCTGAATGCGCCGTATGCCCCCGAGACCATGACCTCAAAGAGGTCTGTGCCGACAGCAACCCTTGTCGGGGAACCAATCACATAAAGGAGCGCCGGCATTCTTATGAAGCCTCCTCCAACGCCCAGAAAACCTGCAATGAATCCGGTGAATGCTGCAACACCAAGGATTACCCATACTGAAATGGAAAAACCAGAAACATTCAGGTGCACCATGGGTGGTATGTTTAACTTATGCATCTTTAAGGCAAGGGCAGAGGTACCGGCATCAGACACCTTTTTCTTTTCTGTTGCTGTTCCCTTTGTAAGCTTCAAATATTCATAGAGCATAAAGGTGCCAAGGCCGAAGAGCAGTGCCATATACGTATATCTTACAATGGAATCGACCTTCCCAAGTTTTTCAAGCCACATGATGGTATGAGCGCCAAGTTCTATTCCTACGGCAGTTCCAACTATCATTATAATTCCAAGCTTCATGTCCACATTGCCGAATTTTCTGTGCTTTGCAGTGGCAACAATGGATTTTCCTGCTATGTGTGCCATGTCTGTCCCGATTGCATATGCCATCGGAAACCCGAATACGTTCAGTGCAGGGGTGACCATGAAGGCCCCGCCGACCCCGAAAAATCCTCCTATTACTCCGACTGTGAAGCCGAGAAGGATAAGCTTCCATGCCATTATCTCAACGCCGGCTATCGGTAAAAATATCTCCATTTCTTATTTCCCTCCTATGCCTAATAGTTTTCTGATGATCTTCCCTGATACATTGCCGACCGCAATCGCAATCCCCATCAGGGCGACAATCGCCGCAGCTGTCAGCAGTACGGATGTAATCCTTGATAGAACAAATTCCATTTGCTCCTCCTGATTTTAATGGTGGATCTCGATGCGATCTCCTTTAACGCCGAATATCTTAAAGACCAATTCTGTCAAAACTGCAATTGTTAAGCCGATCCCCGACATAATCACAACCGTTAAAATGCCGAACCAGATATGACTGGTTTTGTTCAGTTCAACAAACCACTGATTCAAAGATTCCATGCCTTCACCTCCTTTCTATATCTTCAGTCTTTCGAATTCCAGGACCCTGGAACCGGTGTCCGTCCTGTACAACAACTCAGAGTAAATGACCGGCATATCTCCGGGTGCATAGCATATTTGCCGGATCCTGAGAACAGGGAGTTCAGATGCGGTTTCCATATGGTTTGCATCTTCAGCAGAAAGAGAGAACACATCGGTCATTTCTTTTATGCGCTGGATTTTTATGCCGCACTTGTCTTCAAACAAGTCATAGACAGATTGATCTGACAGATCACCAGTTCCGGAAAAGCCGTTGGTCAGACAGTAGGGTATATGAAATTTCTGGAGGAGGAGAGGGGATTTGCCGGATATGACAATTCGTGATATAAACCGGCAGAAATCGTCTTCATTCAGCCCGAGGACGTTTCTCACACTCTCATCCGGAATAATGGTTTTATTGTCAATCAGCCGGCTGACAAATGCATGGTTGTCATGTATTTCCTCCCTGACAACATCGACCAGCATCAGGATGTTCTTTGCCGGTTTCCGCCTCCTTACATAGGTGCCCTTGCCCTGGATCTTTTTCAGATACCCCAAAGAACAGAGCTCAGAAACAGCAGCTCTTACAGTCGCCTTGCTGAGACTGTATAGGTTGCATAAATTATCTTCTGTAGGGATCTGGGTTCCGACTTTCCACGCTCCCTTTTCTATCTGCGTTTTCAGCACTTCAAGGAGCTGGTAGTAGAGCTTCTGGGGTCTTGTCCTGTCGATAGTATTTAAAATCAATCAACACCTCTTTGCGGACATGAAATCATGTCATTCATTCGTTAGGACATTTCAATATCTGTGCCTGCATGGAAAATGCAATTAAAACAGGCAGTTAGATGGAAGTGGAAAATGCAGGGCTGCAATATTTCTACTGCAGGCTGAAAAACTTCCTTACATGAAAAAGCAGCTCAACAGTATGGATATAAAGGAATTATGGAGTAAAAAATAACGGGAGCAAAAAAAGACTGCATGCAGGATTTTATTGCATGGGTTATACGAATATGATGCTTAATGAACCGGAGTCGAGGAGTTTTTTTGTTGTCTTGCCGATTTTTTTTGAAGGCGACATGCCCTGTGTACCGACAATCAGCATATCGTATAGTCCTGCCTCCTGCGAGATTTCTTCAAAAGGATCGCCTTTTCTGATTACCGAATAAGCCTTGAGATTTAATGATGAAAGGGTCACATGGGCACTCAGCACAGTCTGTTCGGCTTTTTCCTCGAGAGCAGTGACTGACAAATCCATATGTTTTTCTATATTAGGCACTTCTGCTATTTTTCTGTATTCTGCCATGATTTCTTCAACATCAGGAACCACTGATATGATGCCGATGTCAGCCTTAAGGGATTGGGAAAGGTGTCCTCCGAAAAGCACTGTTTCCCGGGACAATCCAGGATCATCGACGCAGACAAGGATGCGCCTGACGACAACAGAGGAACTGGTTACAAGAACAGGTATGCGAGACATGGAGACAACCTTCCTGGTGGTGCTCTCTGCAAACTCCTGTGTCCCTCTCCCCTTGGTGCTGTGCCCCATGGCGATCAGCTTAACAATCCCGTGGGAACTTACATATTTGATGATTTCGTCAGCCGGCAGACCGTATGACATGATGCCCTCTACAGAGACACCCAGGTCTCTTCCTATCTGATATGCCTTATAAATTGTTTCATGTCCGAGCGATTCCAGTTCATCAGAAATCTTGTCTCTGATGGAAAGCCAGCCTGTTGCCTCGGCAGTATATTCCTGCCCCTCATTGACAAAGAAAGCGATAATGTAGGAGCCGGTTTTCAGCGCGATATCACATGCAGTATGCAGGGCATTGAATGATCCTTCAGATCCGTCAAGGCAGACCAGTATCTTCATGCCTGATCCCTTTCAAAGGCAGGCAGGCCTGACTGTCCGGTAGGCAGGTCTATCCCGAGTTCCCTGATCTTCTGCTGAAGACTCTGCCGGTGCATGTCGAGGAGCCTCGCTGTTTTGGAAATATTGCCTTCGCATTCCTTGAGCGCTGCAAGGATAAAATTCCGTTCAAATTCATGTTTGGCCGCCTTTAAAGGTTTGAGAGGTATTTTTGTAATAGCCGTTTTCCTGTCACGCACAGCAGGCGGCAGGTCTTCAGGAACGATTTCATTCCCGGCGGTAAAGGCCACTGCGTATTCGACGATATTCTCAAGTTCGCGTACATTGCCGGGATAGTCATAGCTGATGAGCATATCAAGGACAGCTGGTGATATCCTTCTTATGTGTCTGTCCGGCCGTTTCTTCGAAAATTTTTCAATGAAATGCAGGACAAGCAGGGGGATATCTTCTTTCCGTTCTCTCAGCGGCGGGATCTTTATCGAGATTACATTCAGCCTGTAGAAGAGGTCTTCCCTGAAACTGCCTTCTGCCATTGCCTTTTCAAGGTTGCGGTTCGATGCAGCGATAATCCGGACATTCACCTTTGCAGTATAGGGGCTGCCGACCTTGTTGAATTCCCCTTCCTGTATAAACCTGAGCAGTTTCACCTGGAAGTCGGGAGTGGTCTCTCCGATCTCATCAAGAAAGAGGGTCCCCCCGGACGAGAGTTCAACGAACCCTGTCTTGTCGCGCAAGGCACCGGTGAACGCGCCCTTGACATATCCGAACAGCTCAGCCTCTATGAGTTCCCGTGCAATTGCACCGCAGTTGACTGGCACAAAGCGGCTATTTTTCCGGCTTGAATTGTAGTGTATTGCCCTGGCCACGAGCTCTTTTCCTGTGCCTGAGTCTCCAGTGATGAGGACATTGCTTTCGCTGCCTGATATCTGCCGGATTATTTTGAAAACATCCTGCATCTTCCTGCTCTTGCCGATCAGGTTTTCGAATCCGAAACACTCGGAAAGCTCCTGTCTGAGGTGGTCTATCTCCTCCTTGAGGGCGATTTTTTCGACAGCCCGCTTCGTTATAATCCTTACAGTGTCCGGGGAGAGCGGCTTTGTAAGATAATCATATGCCCCTCGTTTTATGGCATCTACAGCTGTCTCTATTGTAGCAAAGCCGGTTATGAGTATGACCTGGGCAGAGGGAAGTCGTTCTTTGACATGGGTGATGATCTCAAGCCCGCTCATGTCAGGAAGCCTCAGGTCGGTAAATATCAGGTCAAAGCTGTTTTCACCCATGAGCGATAGCGCGAAGTCGCCTCTGTTGGCGCTCAGCACCTTATGCCCTTCCTTGGAAAGGAGCATTTCAAGAGACCTGCAGATATTGATTTCATCATCGATTACCAGTGTATTTATCATGATGCGATCACGCTGACGGGCATAATAATCCTGAAGGCGGTCCCCTTGCCAGGGCTGCTTGAAACGCTTATCCTCCCGTTGTGCTTTTCTATGATTTTCCTTGTGATGGCGAGACCGAGGCCGCTTCCTCCGGACTCTTTCCGTGTTGAAAAAAACGGCTCAAATACCAGTTCAAGGTTTTCTTCCGGGATCCCTTCTCCCTGGTCTTGTATGAGAATCTCCATATTACCGTTGTCCGAGATACCGTGCACACTGATCAGTCCTGCCCTGGAGAACTCGTAGGCATTTGAAACAATATTGACTATTGCCTGGTAAAACAATATAGGATCAATGATGGACCTGCGAGGCAGGTCGTCAAGGTATAATGAGAGGCTGATATGATTCTTGCTGTTCTGCCTTGTTACCACCTTTGCCGCCTCCTTTATAATCTCTGCCGGATCGACCTCCTTGAGCTTCAGGGGCTCTTTTTTTGCGAAATCTGCCAGTTCCCGTACTACTGCCTGACACCTTTTTGTTTCTTTCATCATAATCTCGAAGAACTCTTTTTTTGCATCGTCTTCCCGCATTTCTTCATAGAGTATGCCAAGGAACATGGATATGGATGAAAGGGGATTATTTATTTCATGAGCTATCTCGGAGGCCAGGAGCTTTAAGGCTGCAAGCTTTCGCGTTTCCACGAGTTCATCCTGTTTTTGTATCAGTTCTGCATTAACGCCTTCGAGCTGTCTGACAGTCCTGTCGAGTTCTGATTTTGATATGCCAAGGTCTTCTATAACCTGGTTGTACGTGTTGACAAAAGAAGCAATTTCTTCAGGTGTCCTGTCTTTGTTGATGGTTACTCCCCGTGTAAAGTCGCCGTGACGCACCCTTCTGTCGAGTGACCTTTCAATCGTTTTGATGGTGGTAACGACATTTGAGGAAAAATATCTGCTGATGATGATAGTTGAAACCAGAAGGATGAGAAGTGAACTGACCAGCAGGTTCATGGAAGTCGAGAGTGTGCCCTCAATGGCTTTTCTTTTCTTATCAGAGAACTCTTTGGTTACTTTTTCGATTGCAATCCCTGCGAGACGCATTTTTTCTGCTGAATTATCCTTGAGTACTTCAGTTTCAACGAGTGCGTCGAACATGCTTGTATAGTTGCTGACCGGCAAATACAACTCCGGATGGGATTTGATTAGTTTTTCGGCAGCAATGTGAAGCAGGTGAATGTCTCTCGGTTCACCGTAGATTATATAGTTCTTTTCATATCTTCTGAGTTCGAACGCCCTGTCCTTTGAGTCCGCTTTCTTTTCTATAAGTCTGCCGAGCGGCCTGATGTCTTCTATAAGCGTGAGTTCCTTTTGAACGCTTGATATAAGCGTGGCAGCAGATTCCTTGTAGGTGCGTATATTTTCTATTAAAGGGCTGTATTTCTGTCTGTTGATCTCCTCGATAATCTCTTTTTCGGCAAGGTGGATTTTATCTTCAAGCACCGCAAGGTATTTGTGGAAGTTATCAATGTTTGTATTGTCTTTAAACAGCAGTATGTTTTTCTCAAATCTCCTCAGTTCGAGGAGGGTTATGTTAATGTCGTCAGCCAGTTCAATGAAATTAATCCTGTTCGAAATGGTTTTGAG
>JBBIUL010000125.1:0-6878 GCA_037440265.1 Nitrospira sp.
TACGTGGTTGGGATGGTTGTTGTCATTAACGCAGAGCCTTCTGCCCATGATCCTGTCACGGGCGATCGAGCGGTCAAGCGAAATCTCGACAACGTAGTCAAGCTTGATGCCGGCAGCATTGAGGGCCTTGTTCAGCGTCTCTGCCTGCACCACATTGCGCGGAAAACCGTCGAGCAGCCAGCCTTTTTTGCAGTCGTCTTCTTTCAGCCTGTCGAGGATCATCGGGATGGTGATGTCATCAGGCACAAGGTCTCCCCTGTCGATATATTCCTTTGCCTTTTTCCCCAGTTCAGTGCCGCCGCTGATGTTTTTTCTGAAGATAGCTCCGGATTCGATGTGGGTGATTCCGTACTTCTTCTGAATAATAGCGCCCTGAGTCCCTTTGCCGCTTCCGTTCGGACCAAAGATCAAAATATTCATAAAACCTCCTTTATTGAGTTTGATTCTACCCTCCAGAATACGTGAAGGCAGGAAAATGGTACGTAGAAATATAACAGAAAAGGACCAATAATTTCGAGTAATAAATAATATGATAACCATAGCTATCGGCAAAAGCATCATGGGGTCTGTTTATTTGATTTTTCAAACCCGGATTTTTTATTTTAAGAATATCCTTTCAAAAGAAAATTCCATACAAGGAGAACGATATATATATGACTGCACAGAAAATGGATTTTAAGGCCGAGGTCAGGCAGCTGCTCGATTTAATGGTGCATTCCCTCTATTCTCACAAGGAGATATTCCTCAGGGAACTGATATCCAATGCCTCTGATGCCATTGACAAGGCACGTTATGAGTCCCTCACGAACAAGGATATCCTTGAGCATGACGGCGACTGGAAGATACGGATAACTGCAGACAAAAACGCCGCCACGTTTACGGTGAGCGACAACGGAATCGGCATGAGCAGGGAAGAGATCATCGAATCTCTCGGTACGATTGCCCATTCAGGCACGCAGGAATTCATGAAGCTCATGAAGAGCAAGGAAATACAGGACAACCCCGAACTGATCGGACAGTTCGGCGTTGGTTTTTATTCTTCGTTCATGGTGGCGGACAGGGTGACTGTCATATCGAGAAAAGCAGGAATCCCGGGGGCAACCGGCACCAGATGGGAATCAACGGCCGACGGCACGTTTACTGTGGAGGACACCGGGAAGGAGACCAAAGGCACTGATGTCATTCTCCACCTCAAGCAGGATGAAAAGAAATATCTTGAAGAATGGGAGATCAGGGATATTGTCAGAAAATATTCCGACTATATCGAACACCCTGTTGTCATGGAGGTCGAGCGTGAAAAGGAAAGCGACCTGAAAAAGGGCGAGAAATACAAGGTCAGGGAAGAAGAACAACTGAATTCAGGCAAGGCGATCTGGCTGAAAGACAAATCAGAGATATCTTCGGAAGAATACAATGAGTTTTATAAGCACATATCCCATGATTTTTCAGATCCTCAAAAGGTGATCCATTTCAAGGCAGAAGGAACCTCTGAGTTTACTGCGCTGCTCTATATCCCCGAACGCGCGCCCCTGGATATTTTTTATAAAGACTATAAGGTCGGCCCTACCCTTTATGTAAAGCGGGTGCAGATTATGGCGCACTGCGAAGAGCTTATGCCGCTCTACCTGAGGTTTATAAAGGGCGTGGTTGATTCTTCAGACCTGCCGCTCAATGTCTCGCGCGAGATACTACAGAGCAACCGGCAGGTCGAGATAATCAGGAAGAACATTACCAAGAAAGTGCTCGACACGCTCGCGGAGATGAAAAAGAATGACTATGACAAATACAAGAAATTCTCAGAAGAATTCGGAAGGATCCTGAAAGAGGGTATTCACTACGATTTTTCCAGGAAAGAGGCTATTGCCGACCTGCTCCTCTTCGAGTCAACGAAGAACGAGGCCGGCACCTATACGACGCTTCAGGAATATTCAGAAAACATGAAGCCCGGTCAGGAGGATATCTACTATATCACTGCTCCTTCCCGGGCAGAGGCAGACAAGTCGCCCTACCTCGAAGCATTCAGGGAAAAGGAGTATGAAGTCCTCATCATGCTCGATGAAGTGGATGATATTATCATGTCGGGTCTTGGCGAATATAAAAAGAAGAAACTCAAATCTGTTCTGAAGGGCGATATCAAACTGGACAAAAAGCCCGATGAAAAAAAGTTCGACAGGCTGATAGATTTTATCAGGGAAAAACTCAAAGAAGAGGTGAAAGACGTGCGCCTTTCAGGGAGACTCAAGGACTCAGCCTGCTGCCTTGTTGCTGATGAAGGCGGCCTTGACCCTGCAATGGAAAAGCTGATGAAGGCAATGGGACAGCATGTTCCTTCCAGCAAAAGGATCATGGAGATCAATCCGGAACACCCGGTCTTCGAGGCAATGAACAATATATTCGCTAAAGACAAAAACAGTCCTGAACTGGATGAGTATGTAAGCCTTCTCTATGACCAGGCGCTTTTGCTTGAGGGATCAAAGCCAAAAGATCCGGCTGCCTTTGCAAAGGCTGTCGCAAAACTTATGGTTGAGCACGCAAAACAGGTTGAAGGCAGGTAGTTATTCCGGGACGAAATCGATTACGGTTACTTCAGGTGGTGCCAGAAACCGTATCGGCGGGCCCCATGTCCCTGTCCCCCTGCTGACATACAGAAGACAGCCGTTCACCGGGCTGAGGCATCCCGCGTGAACAGGGTAATATATCCAAGTTGCGATGCTGAAGGGGAATATCTGGCCTTTATGGGTATGGCCTGAGAGCTGGAGGTCAAAGAACCCGAGGGACCCCGTGTCAATGATCGGCCTGTGTTTGAGAAGGATTGTAAACAGGTGCTGCGGCAGGGCCGACAGAATATCTTTCTCGCTCTGCGTTTTTGTCTCATTATAAAATCTCCCCCCGGCAGGGTCATCAACGCCGGCAATATTTATGATGCCTTCAACCGTAATCCCTTCTTCCCTGAGCATGGTAAACCCGGCTTTCTTTGTAAAATTCTGTGACTGGGCAATACCGGCATAAAATTCGTGGTTGCCCATAATTGCAAATTTGCCGTATCTTGGATTTATCTTGTTGAACTGTTCTGCGAGTCCTTCAAGATTGTCGATCTGGCCGTCTACGAGGTCGCCGGTCGACAGCAGGAGATCCGGCTCAGCGGTTTTCACTGCCTCGAGGATTCTGGCCAGACGTTTTTCTCTGACAATCAGGCCGAGGTGCACGTCGGAGATCTGCACAGCCCGGAGTTTTTTGACATGCTCCGGAAGTTTTGCCGTTTTTATCTCAACGCTTTCTGTCCGTATGTTCAGTGCCTCGAAATAACCATACGTGCAGATTGCAAGGGAAAGGACTGCCGGCAGAAAAAAGCCTGCTTTTGGCGGGACAACGGGAAGCACCCCGGTCTTCAGCGCGGCCTTGGTTATATATGCAAGCAGGCGATAGCAATCAATAACAAGTGATGCTGAGACAAAAAGAAATATAAAGGCAAGCCACAGGTATCCGACATGAGAAAGAAAACTGGCGAACATCTCATATCCGGCCCTCTCTGAAATGCGGACGACCGCAGGGGCGGCTATCATGACTACCATAAAAAGGGCTATGAAGATTCCCCATCTGAGACCGGGATGTATGGCCGCACGCAGTTTCAAAAACATATAGAGATGGAACAGCCCGTAGACAATGAAAAAGTTGATCAGAAAGAGTCTCATTGTATTGCCTGATTTCCCCTTGCTATTTCCATGCAGGTACGAGACCGGTGTCGGTCTTCCAGTACGGAAGCCATGCCAGGACCATGAGAGTGACTGCTATGTCACTTTTTTTCGGCCTGAGCTCCATAGTCTCGAGGGGTTCGGTCAGAGGGTCCATGCTTGCCATGACTTTTTCGGTCTCTTCTTGCAGCAGTGCGTTGAGGTCACTGAGCTGCTGCTGGAGGGTCTGAAGGTTTTCCTCTGCCCTATCAACGTCTTTTCCCTCCTTGAATACGCGGCCCGCACTGCGCGCTGTAGTTGCTGCCCTTCCCAATGATGACTGGCTGACCTTCTTTCTTCCCATGAGAGCGCTCAGGACCGTTGCTCCAAAGGATATGGCGGTCTGGAGTTTCTGCTGCGATGCCTGTTCTTTTTCGCGATCAATGGCATGGCCGGCTTTCCTGATGCGTTCTTCAAGAGACGCAATCTTGGGCGCATACTTGCTCCGTATGCGCTCCATGAGTTTATCCCGGCTCTCATGTGCGAGGAGCTGCAGCCTCACCCTGAAGTCGCGCTCTGTCTCTCCGGGGTTGGATATCGCAGAAAGAGAAGGACTTTTGAAGAGTTCAAGTCCCTGGTTCCGGTAGAGCCAATCCTTGAACTCCTTGCTCCATTCCAGATAGTTTTTTTTGTCAGCTGCAGGTTTTGGCACTGGACTGAACACAGCGTCTTCACTCTCAGGGATCTTTTCCAGATCGTTTTCCTGTATTCTGATTTCGGAAGCCTCTTCCCATGATATGCCGGATGAGCGGGCAGAAAACCCTGCAATGAGAGAGACCTCTTTTTGTGCAGAGATTCCTGCCTTTGCATCAGTATAATAAACTTTGCCGGCACCGAGGAGCATGGGCTCATAGAGCATGGCCTTTGTGTCGGGCTGGCTGCCAGAGACCGGGACAAAGACCTGCGGGATCTTCGGGTCGAGCACCGGCCGCTGTGCACTTAGTGATGAGTTTGCAGAGACTGCTGCAACGGGTTCACTGAGAGGAGCGCTCTCCTGAACAGCGGATGCAACAGCAGCCTTTTTTGTTTCCATGAGTTGCTTGATCTGGCTGCGGGTAAGGGGCCCGCGGAGATATGACATAACCCATCTGGTCTCAAAGATAACCGGTTCGTCTTCATGTACATTGTTCATCAGGAATATCCTGCTGCCGAGTCCTGCGAGTATCTGCTCCATCTTCTGGCGGTCGAATTTCCCGCCGGCGCTGCTGCCTGCACCTTCGAGCCCGTCAAGCACACGGGCCTTGTCCCGTTCAGTCTGCAGTCTGCCGATGAACCAGGTGCCGGTGTTTGAAAGGCCTTTGTAATCAAGATCGACAGGGTTCTGTGTTGCAAGCACTATCCCCAAGCCAAATGCCCGCGCCTGCTTGAGGAGGGTCAGAAGCGGAGCCTTTGACGGCGGGTTTGCCACAGGAGGGAAATATCCGAAGATCTCATCCATGTAGAAGAGTGCCCGCAGGCTGTTTGTGCCGGATTGGGTGCGCATCCATCCAAGGATTTGTGTCAGGAGCAGCGAAACAAAAAACATGCGCTCTGCATCGTTCAGATGGGCGATAGAAAAAATCGCGATCCTTGGCTTGCCCTTGGCGGTATACAAGATGTTATTGATATCCAGCGGCTGTCCCTCAAGCCATGCATTGAATCCGGGGGCAGCGATCAGATTGTTTAATTTCATGGCAAGTTCAAAGCGGTCTTTCGAAGGGAAAAAGGATTCCAGATCAAAAACACCTATGCGCGCGATGCCAGGGGACTGGATTGCCTGAATAAATCCGGCGAGATCGAGGTTTTGTCCTGTCCTCCAGGCCTGATCAAGGATAGTTGAAAGGAGGATATGCTCCCTGCTCTGGATGGGGTCGGCCTCAATCCCGAGCAGGTTCAGCAGGCTGGTGACGGTTGTATTTATCCTCTCCCGCAGCAGATCACTGTCCTCTATTATGGCACTCCCGGGAGATTCAAATGATTTCAGAATCGACACCGGAATCCCGGCACTGCTGCCGGGGGTGAATATCAAACAGTCAGCCGCTTCTTTCAGGCGTTGTATGCGCGCCCGGTCCTGCCCCCAGTCTGCCAGCCCTTTTTCCCACAGGGACGCCTGCTTTTCAGCATATTGTTCGGGCGTAAGCCCTTTTTTCAATGCATCTTCGTTATTGATCCATGGCAGAAAGTCGTCCGGCTGGAGTTCAGGGAATGTCAGAAGGAGGTTTGCCAGGTCACCCTTGGGGTCGACAACAATAGCGGGGATGTTGTCTATAGCCGCTTCTTCCAGAAGCCCGATGCAGAGGCCTGTTTTGCCGCTGCCTGTCATGCCGACGCAGACAGCGTGAGTCACAAGGTCCTTTGAATCATAAAGGAGGAGGGTGTTTTCTGCTTTTTTGTTTTGTAAATCATATTCCCGTCCAAGGTAAAATACTCCCAGCTTTTCAAAGTCCTGCATGTCTTCCCTCCCGAAAAAATATTTGTTTGGTAAGGTGAATATCTATAAGTATATCAAAAAAACCATGCCAGCCCAAAGCGCTGTTTGCAATGGTTGATGGATAGCGATATTATAAAAGAAAGCCGTATTCACTCTCATCACAAGGAGAAAACCATGAAAAAAAGAATACAGAGATTGTTTGTTGCTTTCATGCTTATCAGCGGGGCTTGCTGGAACAGCAGTGTCGTATTGGCAGCTGGCGGGCATGACCACGGTCATCAAGGGCATGGGGCTCACGGCGATACTGCAAGACCTGCCAGGGCAATTATCGAACTGGAAACAGAACCTGAAAGCATTCAGGCACAGGCTCCTACAACTCTCGTCTTTTCCGTAAAGGACAAGGATGGAAAACCGGTGCAGGATTTGACGGTTTCACATGAAAGGCTTCTCCATATAATGATAATCAGCGAAGATTTCAGTGTGTTTAAGCATCTGCACCCTGAGGACTTTGGTCCTATCACTCCAGAGATGAAGCAGGCTGCCCGCTTCAGGATTCAGAATGTATTCCCCAAGGCAGGAAGGTACCTTGTCGCAGTGGACACTGCTATAAAGGAAGAGCATATCTCCATGCAGTTCTTTGTCGATGTTGACGGCGAACCGGCCATGGGTTCGATTGATAAAGATCTTTCACGGGAGAAAACGTTCGGAGAGTATTCCGTGTCTCTTACCCCTATACC
>JBBIUL010000126.1:0-6813 GCA_037440265.1 Nitrospira sp.
GCTGGTAATATATTCTGTTTCAGGAGAGGTGGCCGAGTAGGTCGAAGGCAGCCGCCTGCTAAGCGGTTGTGGGGGTAATACCTCACCCAGGGTTCGAATCCCTGCCTCTCCGCCATGTACCTGACTTAGAGGAAAAAGAACATTTTACTGAACGTTACAAAGTGGATTTGCTTTGTACGGACACAAGGAGGATTTATGAAGCATAAGGGAGTAGTATTAGCCTGCAGCCTTTCTTTGATTTTTGCGTTTGGAGCATGTAAAAAGAAGGAGAAAGCACCGGAGCCTCAGGCCGCAGCTCCCGGCCAGGAACAGGCGCTTCCGCCGGGACATCAGGGTGTCATGCCCAAAGGGGAAACCTCAGTCGTGGTGCCTGAATCGGTAAAAGGCAAATGGAAGGCCGTTGTTATAGCTGTTGAAGACAAGGGAACCAAAAAGACGCAGGAATTTACCGTTGACCTGAACAGTGAACTGAAGATCCCCAATTCAAATTTGAAAATCGCTGTGGGAGATTTTCTTCCTGACTTCAGGATGGAGGGGCTGAATATCACCTCTCTTTCGAACGAGCCGAACAACCCTGCAGTAAGGATCAAGATTTTTGAGAACGACCAGGAAATATTCAAGGGATGGCTCTATTCAAAGTTCCCGATGATCCATCCTTTTGAACACCAGAAGTTCGGCATCCAGATGAAGAGTGGAGTGAAAAAAGGATAGTCTTGCACAATGCACTGCGCCCTTAGCTCAGTTGGATAGAGCGTCGGACTACGAATCCGCAGGTCGGGGGTTCGAATCCCTCAGGGCGCGCCACTTCTGTCATACCATGACCGGTTGATCGTGAACAGTCAGGAAGACATTCATTTTATGAGGCTGGCTTTGAAAGAAGCCGGCCTTGCTTTTGATATGGGCGAGGTGCCTGTCGGGGCGGTGCTTGTAAGAAACAACAGCGTGCTTGCAGCTGCCCATAACCTCAGGGAGCAGTCCAAAGACCCTTCTGCCCATGCAGAAATCCTGGTACTGAGAAAGGGAACGGGCGCATCGGACAGCTGGCGCCTGACAGGCACTACGCTTTACGTTACCAAAGAGCCTTGTATCATGTGCGCAGGCGCAATCATAAACTCCCGCATCACCAGGCTTGTCTACGGATGCAAAGATACGAAAGCCGGCGGTGTTGAGAGCCTCTATGCCATCCTGAGCGACAAGCGGCTTAATCATACGGTGGAGGTTGTCTCCGGCATCCTCGAAGAAGAATGCACTGCCCTGCTCCAGTCTTTTTTCAGGCAAAGACGCTGACAGGCACTATCCGTTTCTTTGAGAAAGAGCATCTTAAGTCATGATACAATAACCAGTACACATGAAAACGCCTGATGCTTATGTAGTTCATACCATACTCGATTCCCTGCGTGACGGTGTCATAGCGGTTGACAGCGGAGGCAGCATTACAGTCTACAATAAGGCAGCTGAAAGGATTACCGGGATAGACCGCGCAGCAGCAATCGGAAAAACTGCAGTTGAGGTCATCCCGAACACCCGCCTGCACCTCATTCTAGAGAGCGGAGAGCCGGAGCTGAACCAGCAGCAGTCTGTCGGCAGTACGGTGATTTTTACCAGCAGGATCCCGGTGAGAGACGGACAGGGAGCGGTTTCCGGCGCAGTTGCTGTTTTCCGCGACATGACCGAGATTATGGCCCTTTCCGAGCAGGTTTCGGACCTCTGGAAGGCCAGGACGCTGCTTGAGGCAGTTATAGAATCTTCTGAAGATGCGATTTCGGTTGCCGACGAAAACGGGAACAATATCATCGTCAATCCGGCGTATACACGGATAACCGGGCTTCCGAGAGAAGCGGTCATAAATAAGCCGGTCACGGTTGACATCGCAGAAGGCGAGAGCATGCACCTGAAGATTCTCAGGACAGGCAAACCGGTCAGGAATATCCGCATGAAGGTAGGCCCTGCCCGCAAAGAGGTAATTGTCAATGTTGCCCCGATCTTTGTGGACGGGAAAATCAGGGGAAGCGTCGGCGTTATTCATGACATCTCTGAGATTATGATTCTTACCAAGGAGCTTGCGAATGCCAAGAAAATTATCAGGCTTCTGGAAGCGCATTATACCTGGACTGACATCATCGGCAGGAGCCGGGAGATAGAAAACGCCAAGGAACAGGCACGCAGGGCAGCTGCGACGCCTGCGACAGTCCTGCTTCTTGGTGAAAGCGGCACAGGCAAGGAACTCTTTGCCCACGCGATCCACAACGCAAGCAGCAGAAATAAGGGCAGGTTTGTGAGGGTCAACTGTGCTGCAATTGCCGAGGACCTTCTGGAAAGCGAACTGTTCGGCTATACCGCAGGGGCTTTTACCGGGGCGCTGAAAGGCGGGAGAAAAGGTCTTTTTGAAGAGGCAAGCGGCGGTACGATTTTCCTTGATGAGATCGGAGAGATCAGTCTCGGCATGCAGAGAAAACTGCTCAGGGTCCTTCAGGAAAAAGAGATCGTACGGGTGGGAAGTACAGCTCCGGTGCCGGTTGACGTCAGGGTAATCACCGCCACCAATGCCAGACTTGAACAGAAGGTAAAGGAAGGGAGCTTCAGGGAGGACCTCTATTACCGTCTCAATGTGCTCCCGATAGATATCCCCCCTTTAAGAAAAAGAAAGGAAGACATCCCCCTGATCGTCGAACAACTGATCTTCAGGCTTAATCAGGACTTTGGCCGTGAGGTCAAGGGCATATCCGGTGAAGCTTTGGGCCTTCTTGCTGAGTACAACTGGCCCGGCAATATAAGAGAGCTCGAGAATGTGCTTGGAAGGGCCATGATCCATATGAGGCCGCAGGACAGGATCATTGAAGCAGAACACCTTCCGGTCCTTGAGCCTGACAAGACAGGCAGTGCCTTTCCTGCTTCAGAATTCGGGGCATTGAGATCACTTGAAGAGGTTTTGGCTGATGCTGAAAGAAATGCGATTGTAAAGGCTTTAAAAGAGGCCGGCGGCAACCGCGAGAAAACCGCAGCATTCCTTGGAATTGCCTTGAGGAATCTCTACTACAAAATGAAGAAGTATGGGCTGAAGGAAAGATCTTACGAAAAATAGGCAGGATTATATCAAAGTATCAGCATTACAGTGCAATCAATTGCAGTTTAATCATGAATAAGACATCACCGGGTTTACGCTTCAGGACCGCTGACGACAGGAAGACAATACGATTGATGAACAATGCTTAAGACAATTGCCCCCTGCCTTAACGGTGTCAGGCAGGATATTTATTGGCAGAATTTCTCTGTTAAAAAAAACGGCATATATCAGGTAATATATCCAGGATGGTCCATCGCTGGTATCCATGAAGAAAGAAAGAATATATTTCGGGGAGGTTTCAGATGGGAAAGTATGAGGATGTATTCGGAAGGAGCATCTCAGACCCTGATGGGTTCTGGGGTGAAGCTGCAGGGGCAATAGACTGGAGCAGAAAGTGGGATAAGGTTTTAGACGACTCCAACAAACCGTTTTACCGCTGGTTTTCAGGCGGTGAACTCAATACCTGCTACAATGCCCTCGACCGCCATGTTGAAAAAGGAAGGGCTGACCAGACAGCGCTTATTTACGACAGTCCGGTAACAAACACAAAAAAACAGTATACCTATCGTGAACTTCTGGATCAGGTATCACGTTTTGCCGGGGCGCTGAGGGGACTCGGGGTTGAAAAAGGCGATACGGTTATCATCTATATGCCGATGGTCCCGCAGGCGGTGGTCGCAATGCTTGCCTGCGCGCGGCTCGGGGCAGTCCATTCAGTAGTCTTCGGAGGCTTTGCTCCGCACGAACTTGCCATCAGGATAAACGATTCCAAGCCGAAGGTGGTTGTTTCTGCATCAGGGGCAGTTGAGGGCAAAAAGATTATCGAGTACAAACCTATGCTCAACAAGGCGATTGAACTTGCAAACCATAAGCCCGGCAAGTGTGTCATCCTGCAGCGTGAGATAGTGAAGGCCGAAATGATTGACGGAAGGGATTTTGACTGGGACGAACTGATAGCAGGCGCTGCTCCTGCTGAATGTGTCGCCGTCAAGGCCACGGACCCGCTCTATATCCTCTATACCTCAGGCACTACCGGACAGCCGAAGGGGATAGTAAGGGACAACGGCGGACATGCAGTTGCCTTGCGCTGGAGCATGGAGAATATCTATAACGTCAAGCCCGGTGACGTATACTGGGCGGCATCGGATGTTGGATGGGTTGTAGGACATTCTTATATCGTCTATGCTCCTCTTCTGACCGGATGCACTACTGTTGTGTATGAGGGAAAGCCGATCGGCACCCCTGATCCCGGCGCTTTCTGGAGGATCATTTCTGAATATGGGGTAAAAGTGCTGTTTACTGCGCCGACAGCCTTCCGTGCGATAAAGAAGGAAGATCCCGATGGAAATCACATCAGCAAGTACGATCTTTCAGGATTCAAGTATCTTTTCCTTGCAGGCGAGCGGCTTGACCCTGATACCTACCACTGGGCTTCAAACCTGCTGAAAAAGCCGGTGATCGACCATTGGTGGCAGACAGAAACCGGCTGGCCGATAACAGCCAATTGCATGGGTATAGAACCCTTTGACGTAAAACCCGGTTCTTCGACAAAACCGGTCCCCGGCTATGATATCCAGATCCTCGACAGCAACGGCAGGAAACTGGGGCCGAAAGAAGAAGGGTTGGTCGCTATCAGGCTCCCTCTTCCGCCCGGGACACTCCCGACTCTCTGGAACGCGGAAGAACGGTTCCTCCAGGCCTACATGAACGTTCTGCCCGGCTACTATTTTACGAGCGACGGAGGGTTCAAGGACGAGGACGGGTATGTATTTATCATGGGACGTGTAGACGATGTCATCAATGTCGCAGGCCACCGTCTTTCAACCGGCGAGATGGAAGAGATCGTCTCCCAGCATCCAAACGTTGCGGAATGCGCTGTTATAGGCGTTGAAGATTCGCTCAAAGGACAGGTGCCGGTAGGGCTGGTGGTCCTGAAGGCAGGTGTAAACCGTAATGAAGGAGAAATCAAGGCAGAGCTGGTCAAGATGATACGCGAAGAGATCGGTCCAATTGCATGTTTCAAGGAGGCTGCTGTCGTAGCACGTCTTCCCAAGACTCGCTCGGGCAAGATACTCAGGGGCACCATGCGCAAGATTGCCGACAGCCAGACCTATTCAGTGCCGTCAACAATCGACGACCCGGCCATCCTCGGAGAGATCGAAGAGGCATTGACGAGAATAGGATACGCGAAAAAATAAACGTTCGAAGAGAAAAGATAACGCTGCGGGTCATGTATGTCCGCAGCGTTATGCGGTCTGAAAATTGATTCGGTCATCACACCCCTGCCGGCAGGCAGGTTTAGCATTTTTTCTGCTACAATACTACGTCATCGTGTGACTATCACGGAGAGGTGCCAGAGCGGTTGAATGGGACGGTCTCGAAAATCGTTGTGGGGGCAACTCCACCCAGGGTTCGAATCCCTGCCTCTCCGCCAGTTAATGAATATATCAGCAAAAAACGTTTTTCTTTCCGATTATGACCAATCCGTCTTTTTAACCTGTTGAATTAATAAGCAGAATGCCGTATTCTCTCTGCTAAGGGAAATGGAATAAGGGAAGACAATAACAGGGGAATTTGAGAGGGCGCGAGCAGGCAGGCCCGATTCAATATATGATTGAAACATCAGCGAAAATACACGAAGGACATAGAGAACGCCTTCGTTCCCGATCACGGCGGCGAATTGCCTGACGGCATAGCAGAGGCGTTTATTGAGTTTGCCAGGACGGAAAAACTGTCGTTCTGGAAATAGATCATGAAAAAAGATAGTCTGCAAAAAGGCGAAATAGTTTTTTATAAGTCGAAAGAAGGCCCTCAATTAGAAGTCAGATTGGAAGCAGAAACCGTTTGGCTGACACAAAACCAAATCGCTTTGATTTTTGGCACGAAAAGACCGGCGATAACAAAGCATCTCAATAATATCTTTAAATCAGGTGAATTAAATAAAGGGTCAGTTAGTTCCATTTTGGAACATACTGCCTCTGACGGTAAAACTTACAAGACCCTATTCTATAATTTAGACGCAATTATTTCGGTAGGTTATAGAGTCAATTCTCAGATGGCCACGCAATTCCGCATTTGGGCGAGCAATGTTTTAAAACAATATTTAGTCAAAGGTTATGCCATAAATGTAAAGAGGCTGCTGGAAGCCCAGAGCAAGTTTGCTGAGCTTCAGGAAGCGGTTTTATTTCTGCAAAAGCAGTCACAGAAAAAGCTTCTGAAAGGTCAGGAGACGGAAATCTTCAACCTGCTTGCCGATTATTCCAAGACTCTCTCTCTCCTTGAACAGTATGACAAGGGGAAAATACAGACGCAAAAGAGCAGGAAGACCGCATTTGTTCTGCAGTATAACGATTGCATCAAAATAATTGCAGAATTGAAAAGAGAGCTGATCGCCAAAAAAGAAGCCGGAGATTTATTCGGGGTGGAAAGAGACGGCAGCTTTGCAGGCATAATCAGAGGGCTGTATCAGACATTTGATAAAAAAGAGCTTTATCCGACCATTGAAGATAAGGCTTCGCATTTACTTTACCTGATAATTAAAGACCATCCCTTTACCGACGGCAATAAAAGGACCGCCTCATTTCTGTTCGTATTCTTTCTTGACAGATCAAATTATCTTTTCAAGAAATCAGGAGAAAGAAAGATCAACGACAACGCATTGACCGCGCTGGCCCTGCTGATTGCCGAAAGCGACCCAAAGGATAAAGAAGTAATGATTAAGATTGTTAAGAATTTAATCTCGGAATAAA
>JBBIUL010000127.1:0-6685 GCA_037440265.1 Nitrospira sp.
TTTCTGCAAGACTATCAGTAGTTTCAGGTGCCGGAAGGCTTGATAGGGAATCCTGTGAGATTCAGGAGCGGTCCCGCCGCTGTAATCCCGGTTCCGAAATATCGGAATAGGTATCTTTGCCGGTAGTACGCCACTGTCTCTGCTATTGGGGATGGGAAGGCTGGCAAAAGATCGGGAGAGTCAGAAGACCTGCCTGGAAACAGCTGATGGTTCATAGTCTTTAGCTCGTGGTCTCAATAAACTATGAGCAACAAGCCATGAACGAACATGACTTCCCGTGGAGGAAGAAGAGGGTGAAGTAAATCAGGGTGCAATCCTCAGGACTCTTATTGGGTTCTGGGGATTTTTTATTTTTTAGGTGGAGGAAGTGATTGATAAAGACAGGATACGGCATGTTCGCTCATTCTTGCCATGACGGGCAGGACCGCCTTTCGCTTCCTGCAATATTTTTCGACAGTTCTCAACTCATTCCGCTACATCCTCGAAACTCGACCTTCGGTCTCAGACAATCGAGGCTGTGGCCGCTGCATTTCATTAAGAACTGTTACCGAAAAATCTTGAAAGTCGCTCAAGCCAAACCTGTCCGCCGGCTTCCTATTGTCTTATGCATACTTTTTACTTTGTTATTGTCGCCTGTCACTGTCGTGTATGCGGCCGAGACACCGAAAAGGATTATATCCCTCGCGCCGAACCTGACAGAGATTTTGTTTGAACTCGGACTTGGCGAAAGGATCGCAGGGGTTACCAGCTTCTGTGATTATCCCGAAGAGGCAAAAAAAGTGCGGAAGGTCGGCGGGATGTCAAACCCGTCGCTTGAGGCGGTTGTTTCCCTTAAGCCGGACCTTGTGGTGATGACAACCGACGGCAACCCAAAAGAGTTCGCTGAAAAACTCAGGGCGCTGCAACTGAAGACCTATGTGTTCAGGGCACGGAGGATTTCAGAACTTCCTCAGGGCATCAGGGACCTTGGGACGGCACTCGGTATACAAGACCGTGCAGACGTATTGGCAGACGAAACACAAAAACGGATTGATGGATTAAAGGCAGGCAAACACTCATTATCCGCTCCTCATTCTACGTCACAGAGAATGAAAGTTCTTTATATTGTATGGCCTGAGCCGCTGATCGTTGCCGGCAGGGGCACTGTCATCAATGATGCGATCAGCCTGCTTGGAGCGGAAAATATTGCAGCTGCTGCAAAGGCTTCCTATCCGAAATATTCAGTCGAGGAAATACTGCGGGTATCCCCGGATGTGATCTTCATCGGGAATATGAATGAGGAGATAAGAAAGGTTTCCGCCCCGCTCCTGAAAAAACTGAAGACCACAGCTGCTGTGAAAAACGGGAGAGTTTTTTTCGTGAGCGACCTTCTCTACCGGCTTGGCCCGAGGACGGTCAGAGGAATGGAAGAACTTGCGGTGTATATGGACAAATAAATGGTGAAAGCAAGGATGTTTATCTTTTTTCTGGCGTTAACAGGTGTCTTCATCCTCTCTGTGGTTGCAGGGCCGCGGATGATCAATCCCTTTTCCGCGGATGACACTGAAAGGGTGATCATGCTCTCGATACGAATACCGAGGAGCATTGTTGCCATCCTCATGGGAATGGCGCTTGGCGCCTCCGGCGCAGTGCTGCAGGGCATTCTCAGGAATCCCCTTGCAGATCCTTACATCCTCGGCATTTCAAGCGGGGCAGCGCTGTTTGCAGCTCTTGCCATTATATCAGGATTGAGCTTGCTGGGCATGTTTACGATCCCGGCATCTGCCTTCGCCGGAGCCATTGTTACCGGGACGATTGTCGGCATCATGAGCTGGAAAAGAAAAGGGATATGGCCTGAGAGGCTCCTCCTGGCAGGCGTCGGGCTGAGCTTTCTGTTTTCCGCGCTCCTGATGCTGATCATGAGCATCTCAACTGACGAAGGGCTGCGACGGGCGATGCTCTGGATATTCGGAGACCTCTCAATGTCTGAGTGGTCTGTAATGCCCTTTGGTGTTTTGTTCATCGCATCCGGATTCCTGATTGCACTGGCACGGGCAAAGGCGCTCAATTCGCTTATGCTTGGCGATGAATTGGCCCACAGTCTCGGCTTTGCACCCCACAGAGAGAGGTTCATCCTCTTTATAGCCGTCGGCCTGATGACTGCAGCCTCGGTTTCTCTCGGCGGCATGATAGGGTTTATCGGGCTTCTTATCCCTCACATAACAAGGTTCTTTATCGGGCCTGACAGCAGGGCCCTTATCCCTGCCTCTGCCCTGGGAGGCGGGGCGCTTCTCTGTCTTGCAGACCTCATAGGGAGGACAATGCTGCCTCCGATGGAACTTCCTGCTGGGGTGATTACCGCCATCATCGGCTCCCCGTATTTTCTTTATCTCCTGAGGAGGAAGAATGTCCTCACCGTCTGACGCAAAAATACTTGAGCTGAAGGACAGCAGTTTTTCCTACCGAAAGAATGAGCCGTTTATAAGGGAGATCTCATTCTCTGTCGGGGAAGGGGAGTTTATAGGGCTCCTCGGCGCAAACGGGTCAGGGAAATCAACGATCCTCAAAATAGGGAGCGGGATACTGCGGCCTTCTTCCGGTGAAGTTCTGCTCTGGAAAAAACCGATGAAGGCATATGAAAACAGGGACCGGGCAAAACTGATCAGTTACCTCCCCCAGACGCTTGACATGAGTCTGCCGTTTAACGTCAAGGAACTGGTGAGCATGGGGCTTTATCCGTATGATATACCACCTGCAATGACTGCAGCTGATGCACTTGACCTCGTAGGGCTCACGGACAAGGCAGATTCCTATATTGAAGACCTGAGCGGGGGTGAGCGAAGGAGGGCATTCATTGCAATGACCCTCCTGCAGGGAGCAGGACTCCTGTTCCTTGACGAACCGCTTGCGAATCTGGACATCAAATACCAGATAGAACTGCTCAGGCTTCTGAAAAAACTGAAAAAGGAGCGGAATATCTCTGTAGTGATGGCGCTCCATGACATAAACATTGCCTTGCAGTTTGAGAAGGTGGCGCTCGTGAAGGAAGGAAGCCTCCTGGGCATCGGTTCGCCTGACGAACTGCTTACCGAAGGGCTCATCAGGGAGGCGTTCGGGGTTGATGTTACCATCATCAGGCAGTCAGGCACGAGTCCCTACATAAGTTATGAAAACAATTTTCTTGGTTAAGCAAACTGCCTTTGGCAGCATACATCTGGTGTTTAAGGAGAATCCCGTGTGAGCCGGGAACTGCCCCGCAACTGTAAAGGGAACGAAAACCAATATTAGCTCTAAGCGGTTAGTTCATAGTCCATGAATACAATACTATGCTATGAGCCATGAGCTGAACGCCACTGGTCGCAAGACCCGGAAGGCAGGCAAGTAGGAAGCCCTGAGTCAGGAGACCCTGAATACCATGGAAAATGATCCTTCGAGGGAAGAGGAGGTTATTGTGGGACACTATAAAAGAAAAATAAGAAACAAGGAATAAGAAATACAACGTCAGAAGCAATAAGAGCAAAAGAAACTCAAAATCAAATATGAATTATGGAGGAAGATTTGTATGAATAGAGTATGGATAAGTTTTCTTTTATTAACCTGTTTACTATTCAATGCCGGCCCGTCACTGTTATGGGCTGAAGAGAAGATCAGGGTAAAGGAAGTGGTGGTAACAGCGACAAGAACAGAAGCAGAAGCAGAAAAGATCCCCGGCAATGTTACGGTAATCACCCAGGAAAAGATAAGGGAGTCAAATGCCAGGACAGTCCAGGAACTTCTCCGGGAAGAAGAGGGATTGATTGTAAAAGACCTCTATGGCAGCGGGTCAAAGGCAACCGTTGATATGCGGGGTTTTGACCGTGGGCTCAATACTGTTGTGCTTGTCGATGGCATAAAGGTGAACGAGATCGACCTCAGCGGTGTTGACTGGAATCTTATTCCTGTTGAAAATGTTGAGAGGATCGAGATTGTGAGGGGAAGCGGCAGTGTCCTCTATGGCGACAATGCAATGGCTGGGACCATAAATATCATAACGAAAAAAGGGACCAGTCTTACACCCAGGGCAGAAATTGATTTGCGTGCAGAAAGCTATGGAGGCAATGCCGAGCAGGTATCTTTCCAGGTGGCTACAGAAAAGACAGGATTCTTTGGTATGCTGAAGAACCGCTGGACAAACGGATATCGCGACAACAGCGAGTTCGGTGCCCAGGATGCGGCCGGCAATTTTTCTGTTATTATTACCCAGGACCTTCTTGCAGAGCTTAAACTCGGTTATCATACTGACCAGCAGGGCTATCCCGGATCACTGACTGCGAGTGAGATACGCTCTGACAGGCGACAGTCAACCGAACCGGATAATGGTGCTGAATATGAACAGTATTTCTACGGCATAAGACTGCTTTATACAAAACCATGGGGTGACATTGAAGCCGGTTATCATTTCAACAGCCGGGAGTTCAGCAGCGAATACCTGGGTATGTATTCCGGGACTCCATATTCTTATGATGCAAACAGGGATACCGACAAGCAGGAGCTGAAACTCAAGATAGTTATCAAAAAATCTCTTTTCAGAAAAGCGAACCGGTTTGTTGTCGGCATCGACCATACAAATGCAGAGGTAAATGACAAAAGTATCTATGCCGATCCGTTTTTTTCCATCACCACAATGACAGAGCTGAGAAAGCGGGAGACAGGTATCTATCTGCAGGATGAACTGTTTCTCTCCGACAAACTGTCTGTAATAGCAGGATATCGGCATACGAGGGCTACATTCAAGAATTCGATACGGGATGACTTTGGAGGCGGAAAAGGCAGCCAGTCATTCAATGAAGATGCATATAAAATCGGGATTTCTTTTAACTACACTGACGGAGCCAAGCTGTTTGCGAACTATTCCAGGGGCTTCCGTCTCCCGACCACCGATGAACTCTTCGGCTTTAACGGTGTTGCTGTAATCGTTGCTGATCTCAAGCCTGAGACAGCAGATACCTACGAGATAGGGGTAGTTCATCCTCTCACAAAGAAAATAATCGGGAGACTGACTCTCTATCGTATGGATATCAGGGATGAGCTGTTCCTGAACCCGTCGGCAGGTCTTTTTGGTACGAACGAGAATATTGACAAAACGAAACATCAAGGGTTCGAATTAGGTTTTAATGCAGCAGTGTCAAGAGTAATCTCATTGTTCGGGAACTGGACATACTCTGAGGTGACCTTTGAGTCAGGAACATTTAAGGGAAAAACAATCCCGCTGAGACCGCGCAATACGGTCAACCTTGGTGCAGATATTCAGCTGATGGATAGACTCTTGATGGGCATTAAAGCGAACTGGACAGATAAACGTTATGTCGAAAATGATGTCCTGAACAATCTTGAAAAACTGGATGACTATCTGACGGTTGACGCAAGGGTTTCGTATACATGCAAAATGGTTACCGCATATGCCGGCGTAAACAATATCTTTAATGAAAAATATGTCGTCTCCGGAGGGGTGAACACCGTTGGACTGGTGAAGTACCTGCCGGCCCCTGAAAGAAATTTCTTTGCCGGACTGACATTCAGGTTCTGATGACAGCTATCAGGGATAAACTCTTTTTCTCTGCGGTCATGCATATGCTGTTCATTGTTGTTTTTTTGCTGAACAGCACCGGACAGCATGAAAAGGGTTTATTCCTGACTGTTTCACTGGTGGATGAGAAAGACCGGGAGGCAGATGGCCAGACCATGCGGACGCCTCTCCTATTGCGTGAAAAGAAAAAAGATACGGTCATTCCGTTCAGGAAGCCGACAACAGCGGTTGAGCAGTCATCGGTGAAAGAATCCAGGGAAGTAAAGCATTATGGAATTCCTTCACTTACCGAAGAGCCGGGACATCGAAATGAAGTCTCCCTTCGGGGATATGCAGAAAAGACAGCCGCGGAGTCCGGCAGAACAGGGAAGGATGAAGTCTCTTCAGAAGTCATTTCCATTGGTGGAAAATCATCAAAGGGGCAGGGGACTGATGCTGTGTCTTTAAAACATTCCTCTGCAAGTCCAGTTGATAAAGGAGCGTTGTTCCAGGGCATACGTCAGGCGATTGAAAAAACGCTCGTTTATCCCCCTTTGGCGCGCATGAGAAGAATGGAGGGAACCGTAGTTGTTGAATTTTCTATCAACGGACAGGGCATGCCTGAAAACCTCAGACTCATAAAAACCTCCGGTTTTAATATCCTTGATTCGGCAGCTGAAAAGACGATCATCAAGGCATCGCCGTTCCCGGTTGTTGCAGGGAGCATTGAGATACCGATTACCTTCAGACTTGAAAAAGGCAGATAATCATTTCTGACATGGAAAAGCCTTGGTACTTACAGAAGAGATGGTTCGAGGGGACTTCTATAATGTTGTTTGAAGAGCAGCAGAGGCCGGCAAACTGACCCCTGCTGTCCCGATTATGCTATGACTTCTGGATAAAGATGTCCCAGTAATCTTCGCCTTCCTTCTTCACTGATTCAAACTTGAAGCCCTGCTTTTCAGCGAATTTCGGCAGGGAATCCTCTGCTGATGCAGGGGCATCACAGAGTACCTTCAGTACCTGTCCGCTATTCATCTTTTCAAGTGCCTTTTTTGTGAGGACGAGCGGATAGGGGCATACCCTCCCGAGCACATCCAGTGTCTGATCAGGCGTTTTGCCGCTGAGTTCACCCATGGTGTAAAACCTCCTTATTAAATT
>JBBIUL010000128.1:0-6683 GCA_037440265.1 Nitrospira sp.
AGTGCAGCGACACTGCCCTTGCGGCCTGCAAACAGCAATGACTGGGAAAGGCGGTCATAGAGAATATTCCTGCCGGGCAGACCGGTAAGGAGATCAAAGCCGGGTTTTGGTTTGCGTGATGCAGCAGATTTTTTCTCTTGCCTGGCAAACGGTTTCAAAAGCTGTTTTTTCCCCCTTAAGCTCATCTGTCCTGCAATTAATTAATGAATGAGCATATTATAGCAGAATTAAGTCTGCTTATTTAACAGAGGCTTCAGATGTTTGTCATGGGTAGTGCGCAGGGAAAATTGTGCAGTGACAGCGCCAGTTAGGGCGAGAAACATGTCCCATTGCGAGTCCCAGACGTCTCCCTGTGTTCCGAGGAATGCCTCTGCTGAAGTCCCGGTCGCTTCAGCAACAAACCACTCAATCAATTCGTAGAAGGCACTTATGGAAAGACAGATGGAAAGGACGATAAAGAACAGCCATTTGCCCCGATTTAATGGGGATTTTCTCAGGAGGATTTCCCTTGAAATAATGGCCGGCACAAACCCCTGTGCAAAATGTCCTACACGGTCATAGTGGTTGCGGCTGAACCCGAAAGAATCCCTGATCCAGTTAAAAAGAGGGACTTCGGCATATGTGTAATGCCCTCCAACCATCAGGATGACAGCATGCACCCACATGAGAGTATACGCAAGGGTAGTGAAACGGAAATTCCTGTAGGTTGCTGCAAGGAGCACAAAACCGGCAACGGCAGGCAGCACCTCGAGGAACCAGGTGAAGTAGTCATGGGGATTGATTGCAGACCAGACGAGTATGATCAAGATGCTGAAGGACATGACTATAAGATGATGCCTGCCCGGAGTATATTCCATGCCATCTATCATAGAATAATCTGTGAAATTTGTTTAATAAAAAGGTTTGTGCTATAGTAGCTTATGCGCAAATATATAATGTCTCTGATAATCCTTTCTCTGGTTTTTATGCTCACCAGCACGAATTCGTTTGCTTATGCCAACGGTCAGAAGAATGAGTGTATCAAGTGCCATACTCTCAACAAGGAGCAGGCAAAGTCGATCATGACCGATATGATCCCTGATATCAAGGTTTTGACAGTCGAGCAGGCCCCGGTCAGCGGTCTCTGGGAGATCGGATTTGAATCCGGCGGCAGGAAGAACATTCTCTACATTGACTATTCCTTCAGCTATGTATTTGCAGGCAACGTCTTTTCAGCCAAGACCAAGACAAACCTTACTGAACAGAGTTTCCTGAAGATAAACAAGGTTGATATTTCCCAGATCCCTCTGAAGAACACACTCCTCATGGGCGAGAAGAACGCGAAGCACAAGATCTTTGTGTTTGATGATACTGACTGACCATGGTGCGAGAAACTTCATCAGGAGATGAAGAAGGTGATAAACGAAAGAAAGGATATAGCCTTTTATATAGTCCTCTATCCTCTGCCCATGCATCCGGAGGCATACGAGAAGTCAAAGGCGATATTCTGCGAAAAATCCCTTTCAATGCTTGACGATGCTTTTGCCAAGAAGCCATTGCCCAAGGCAAAATGCCAGACCAAGGCTATTGACGAAAATATTGAGCTCGCAAGAAAACTGGGCATTACCGGCACCCCAGCCATGATATTCCCTGACGGGGCCCTTGTCCCCGGCTATAAGGATGCGGGGGAAATTATCAGGCTTATCGACAAGAAATAGCCGGCCTCATTACGTTCCTGAACATACCCAAGTTGACAAGGTTTTTTGTGTGAAGATATTATAACAACGTGCCGAAGTGGCGGAACTGGCAGAACTACCTACGGTAGTCAGGCCTGCCTGCCGGCAGGCAGGCGCGCAATAGTATGTATTATGTTTATGTTATTAAGAGCGAAGAGGGAAATTATATTTACGTTGGATTAACCAATAATCATGAAAGAAGGATTAGTGAGCATAATTCCAGGAAAGAAAGAACAACACGTTCATATGCTCCCTTCAAAACGTTGTTGGTAGAAAAATACAGCACAAGAAGTGAGGCAAGAAAAAGAGAAAAATATCTAAAATCAGGTGTAGGCAAGGAATATTTGAAATTGTTATAACAACGTGCCGAAGTGGCGGAACTGGCAGACGCGCTAGGTTCAGGGTCTAGTGGTCGCAAGGCCGTGGGGGTTCGAGTCCCCCCTTCGGCACCAACTTTTTTACTGCTTCAGCTGTCGTTTCTACTCCTTGCAGCCGGGCTTCTTAATACTTCCATTGCCCATCAGATTATTTGCAGGCAGCACTGATGTCGATATGACTGAAGTCGATATCCCTGAAATCTTTTTCAATATCCCTGATAAAGCGTTGTCTTCTTATCTTGTGCAGGATGCTCTTGAGCTGCATATATTTTCTGAAGCTTAAGTAAAAATACAGTTCATAGCAGCATCCTGCCACAGCAGCAAAGGTTATTGCCTCCTTCAGGCGCCCGAGCTGCGGGTAACTGTTCAGGTCGATTTTCAGTATCACAACCACGGTAAGAAATAACAGGAAGAGCAGGATTTTGAATGCCGAAAAAAACCTCCTTTCGACCTCTGCAATCTCAATCGATTCAAGATAGTCGAACAGTGCCCCGGCCTTCTCCCTGAATGCATCCCATTCGCATTTACCGGCGTTGAGCAGAAGGTTTTTTCTGTATCTTTCAACTACCCGGTTAAATGTTCTTTCAAGTTCAAGGGTCATAGCAGTAATCCTCCCTTTTTATTATCAAAAGAGTTCCTAATTTGCAGTTCAGACTTGCTTTATTCCTATTCAGAACTGCATTTCTCACTCTGCCGGAAAACTGATTTTCTGCCGCCAGAGAAATCAGGTCTTTTGTCGAAGACAGCAGCAGGAATATCCGGCCGACGAACATTTTCACGGTTCCTTTAAAGAAACTCATTGGGCAAAATTTCCACACACTGTGTATTTTCGTACCTCCAGTGATGTCAGCATTCCAACGCTTTTGGATGCATATAATGAAGAATTTTTTCAGGGTCGCATGATACGCATCTGTTAATGCCCTGGATGATCTGCCTATCCATGCATTGAATGTACGCCTGTTTAAGATTCTTGTCCTGGACCGTACGTATAAGCCTCATCTTGTGAATGACGTGTGCCTTGCCGCAGTGCAGGCATACGAAAATAAAATTGTATTCAGCAGCATCGAGACAGCTTTCACATATATAGATTTTTTTGCCTGACAGGGTTTCAGTATGTATTGAAGTATATTCGTGTCTGCAGACAGCGCATGGGTTCGGCCTGTTCTGAATATCGATCATGGCATCCTCCTTTTTTCCCGTTGCATCCGGTTTTCCTGTATATCCCTGCTGCTCCACAACGCGTAAAAAGCTTCCTGAATATTTCTGTTGCAACTATTATGCCCGCACTGCACAAAAGAATATTCAGGTAGAATGGAAACTATGGCATGGTGTCTGAATCAAATAACGCTGATGGGTTTTGCTGCAAACGACAACTTTCAGGTTATTCGGATTATCAGCAGTATTGATGATGTCAGGATCAGGTCTTTTGATCTGATGAGAGGCCGTCAGGCAGGTTGCAGATGTTTTATCCCGTACTTTATGCTATCCACCCCATCCGATGCTGATAGTGATGGCATCGGATGGACAGATTTCTTTGCAATTGCCACAGTCGATGCAGTAGGATGACCTGTGAGGCAGACTTTTACTGTCAGACATTTCAAAACAGTTGACAGGGCAGGCTTTTACGCAATCTTCGCACCCAGTGCATTTATCCCAGTCTACTAAAGCAATAAACATTCAGTCACCTCATCAAGGGGATTTTATCGTTTTGATTATACCGTTAGCATGGAAACAGTGATATGATCAATATCATATTATTGAAGGCATGGTAAGAATGTTTTAAAAATGAACCCGGGAAAATTTGTGGATGCCGATCTTTGATTCAAGAAATCGGTGGGCTACAGATAGAAAAGTGTGCGAGATCGACTTTTCGGATGTAATAAGAAATCATTCCTTTTCCCGTCTGATATCAGCTCCGAGTTTCTGGAGCTTTTCTTCTATTTTCTCATAACCCCGGTCAAGGTGGTATATCCTGTGGACGGTTGTAGTCCCTTCTGCTGCGAGCGCTGCAACGATTAGTGATGCACTTGCCCTGAGATCAGTTGCCATCAGCGGTGCGCCGATCAGTTTTTCTTTTCCCCGGACAGTCGCGGTGCTCCCTTCGATGGTGATATCAGCGCCCATGCGTTTAAGTTCAGCCACGTGCATGAACCTGTTTTCGAATATCTTCTCGGTGATCACGCTGGTGCCCTCTGCCAGGCACATAAGCGCCATGCACTGTGCCTGCATGTCGGTCGGAAAGCCGGGGTACGGCATTGTTTTGATGCTGACAGCCTTCACTGTCCTGGGGCCGATGACACGGATACCGTTTCTAAGCGGCTTAAAGACGATACCGGAATCCTTAAGCTTGTTGATGAGCGCATCGAGATGGTCGGGCCTGCATTTTTTTATGCTTATGTCTCCGCCTGTTATGCCTGCAATAGTCATGAAGGTTCCGGTCTCGATCCTGTCAGGGATGATGGTATGTCTGAGCGGTTTCAGGGCATTCACCCCTTCGATTTCGATAATGCTCTCGCCTGCACCTTTTATTCGTGCGCCCATTGAGATGAGGGCATCCGCAAGGTCGATCACCTCGGGCTCTCTTGCTGCATTCTCTATCAGTGTTGTGCCTTCGGCAAGGGAAGCGGCCATCATGATGTTCTGAGTGCCGGTTACCGTTGGCATGTCAAAATATATTGAGGCGCCACGGAGTTTTTTTGCCTTTGCAAGGATATACCCTGATTCAAGAGAGATCGTTGCGCCGAGTTTTTCCAGACCCATCAGGTGCAGGTTTACCGGCCTTGCGCCGATAGCACATCCGCCGGGCAAAGAAACCTTGGCCTTTCCCAGCCTTGCAAGCAGAGGCCCGAGTACGAGGACTGATGCGCGCATGGTGCTGACGAGCTCATACGGGGCCTCGTAGTTTTTTATCTTTTTGCAGTCGAGGACAGCCCTGTTTTTTTCGAGGTGAAACCCTGCGCCAAGGTCTGCAAGAAGCCTCCCCATGGTCCTGACGTCCCTCAGATGCGGGACCCTGCTGATATGGTGTTCGCCGGAGGAGAGGATGGTTGCGGCTATTATGGGGAGGGCAGCGTTCTTTGAACCGCTGATCTCGACCGTGCCTTTCAGCCGTTTCCCGCCGTTGATTATGAGTTTGTCCAGTTCAGCCTCCTGTCAGTGAAGTGATAGTATTCTAACGGTATTTCAAAATAAAAGGAAAGGGCAGGAGAGATGAAAGTTATGCTATATTTATTTATGCGCGAGTTAATTATCTATCAGGACAATTTCGGTCTTTGGATTGCTGAATCCCAGGAGATCCCGGGGTACCGGGCAAAGGGGGCTACCAGGGAAGAGGCGATGGAAAAGCTGAAGACTGCGTTGCTGCTTTATAACCCGTGCAAATGCGAAGATTCTGAAGAATAGTTCTGCCATACATAAGCGGCTGCTTGTTGAGCCTCAAAATTATTTTTCTGCTGTCAGTATCCTCTCTATCCCGGCAAAATCCTTTTTTATGGTGATTTTCCTGAAACCTGAATTTTCAGCAATCTCTTTGACGCTGCCGGCCTGATCAAAGCCGACCTCAAGCATTACTGACCCGTTTTTTTTCAGATGTCTTTCTGCATCTGCAAAGATCCTGCGGTAAAAATCAAGACCGTCATTACCCCCGTCAAGCGCTTCAACCGGCTCCCAGTCTCTGATTTCTTTCTGAAGGGTTTGCAAATCAGCTTTTCTTATATAAGGCGGGTTCGAGGCAATCAAATCGAACAGGAGTGTCTTTTCTAATGGTTCAAAGAGCGATCCCTGCAGGAAGGACGCATTCCTTATACCGTTGCTTACTGCGTTCTGCCGTGCATATGAAACAGCAGCTGCAGATATGTCAGTCCCGTAAACGGCTGCTTCAGGAAATGCTCTTGCAAGTGCAAGTGAAATGCACCCACTCCCTGAACAGAGGTCGAGGATATTGAATTGTTCGGCATTCAAGTTTTGCTTTTCTTTTAACCCCAGAACGCTGAACGTTGAACGTTGAACCTTTTCTATTGCCTCCTGTGCCAAAAGTTCAGTTTCAGGCCTTGGGATAAGCACGCCTCTGCCGACTCTGATTCTCAATTCAAGAAAATCTACCTCGCCGATAATATACTGCAGTGGTTCGCCTGCTGCCCTGCGCTGAAGCATTTCATTTATCCGGGCATGCGTCTCTTCGTTAACTTCAGGGTTGCCAGTGAATGCCGTAAGCCTGTCAATGCCAGCAGCATGAAAAGCGAGAATTTCAGCGTCGGCAAACGGGTCTTCTATTCCGGCTTTTTCGAGGAGTTCAATGGCGGGTTTTATTGCCTCAAGCAGTTTCATGATCCAATCTAAAAAGCAATTAGCAGAGACATGAATGAATGAAAAGTCTTTTGCAGCAACACCTTAAACATGATGTGATGAAATTCTTGATGTGGATAAAATTAAGCAGATAACTTTTGAGAATTTCGGCATATCATATAATAAAATCATGTTGAATTCTAAAGACTTTGAAGGCATTTATGTCTCTGAATGTTAAAATCAAGCACATTTTCCGGGTTGAAAAGATTTAAAAGGTTAACACTCTCTTACAGTTCTTTCAGCCTCT
>JBBIUL010000129.1:0-6678 GCA_037440265.1 Nitrospira sp.
AGAGGTACAATGTTGACGGCATTCACGGCAATATGCTTTATTCAGCCGACATCAACATTGTCAATATAAGTCTTGACGGTGCATCTATTGAGACCACGAAGCGGCTCAATATAGATAAAGCATACACATTGAAAATCAAATATAAGGACCACATCCTGAATCTGAAGGGCAGCGTTGCCTGGTCTACGCTTAGCCGGAACGAAACGAGGAAAAGCGGTGAAGTTGTCCCGGTATACAAGGCAGGAATCAAGTTTGACTATATTCTGACTGAATATGCTGCTGACTTGATGCGGTTTATTGAGGATAACAGGATAGAGTCCATAGAGAAGAGGGTCCTCGGTGCCAGATTTAAAATAGCAAGCCCTGAAGATGCAATCATTGACTGTCCTTCCGACTACCTTATAAGAAAGGTAAGCCTATCCGGTATGCTGATCGAGACACAAAGTCTTTTTGACATAGACAGCCACCACGAGATGGAAATAAATTTACAGCAAACGGTTATTCCCGTAACCGGGCGAATTGTAAACTGTGTTGCGACCGGAAAGGATGATACAAGCAGTTTTCTTATAGGAATAGAATTCATAAAAATATCTGAAGAAAACAGAAACCTTCTGAAAACATTTCTGGACAGCCTTGAGCAGGATGAGAACTGAGTTTCGTTAACAATTGACACACGGCACCTGATGTGCTAATTTTTTTGTGATGGAAATTAATGAAGAACTGAAATCAGCGAAAGACGTCATTCAGGCCTTCCTGAAGTCAAAAAAGATTCTGCGCATGTACCCTCAGAACAACCCCATATATGTCAAGACCCTTGAAGACAGCTACAGCAGATTCAAGGAATTTTTTTACTTTAAAGATGAACTAAATCTTAAAATACGGCAGCTCGAAATCTATTATGGCTCCGATCAGGTTTATCAGAACCCTGAAAAAGAGGATAACCTGGCGCTGTTTTTTTTCAAGGACGGCCTCCGTGAAATCACCTTCAAAAAAGGCCTGACTGCTGAAGAGATGGAAGATTTTTTCAAGATCATTTCGCTTGACTTTGACAGAGAAGTGGTCGACGACGATATCGTTACGCTCTTTTGGGAAAAAGACTTTCAGAATATCCAGTATATCGTTGATGAAACGTTCCTTGCAGACGAGGAAGACTATGAAAATACGGCCGTTACCGAGGTAATGGAAAAAGAAACAGATACTGACGAACTGATGAAAGCATACAGCGATGCCTTTAAGGACGAAGAGGACGCAAAAGAACTGTCGGTTATCCCCCTTTCCGAAAAAGATCTGCAGATGCTTTATAAGCATCTTGAAAAAGATGCTATGGACAAAACCGAGAAACTGTTCAGCATACTGTTCGAACTTTTTTATGCAGGAGAAATAAAGGATGACTTTTCTGAAGCCGTTGATTTTTTTACCGGTGCAATGGAATACACGATCAGGCTTGGCAACATCCCCCTCGTGACGCAGGTGCTCAATACCTTTCAGAAGATCATCGACAATAAGAACATAAGCGAAGACATTAAGAAGCATGCGAGGAGGGCACTGTTCTTTGCCGGTAATGATAAGGTGATCGGTCTCATCGGCGAACTTCTTGACAGCGGACAGGAGATCGAGGAAAAGGTCTTTGAGGACTATGTGAAGTTCCTCGACAAATCTTCAATTGTTCCATTTATGAGGATCCTTGGAGAATTAAAAACAATTCATGCGCGCAAGCTTGTCATTGAGGCGCTGGTTGCTGTTGGTCCAAAAGACATACTGACACTGGCAAAGGGTTTAGGCGATGCCAGGTGGTATGTCGTAAGGAACATCATTTATATTCTCAGGAAAATTGGAGACAAGAGGGCAGTAGACTATCTCCTGAAGACCGTTACCCACGGGGATATCCGTGTTCGCAAGGAAGTAATCAGGACCCTTGGAGAACTGGGGGGAGGCGGTGTGCTGGTTGCCCTTCGGGACTGTCTCGTTGATCCGGATCAACAGGTCAGGTCAGCTGCCCTCAGGGCGCTTGGGAATGTCGGTTCTGAGGCAGCCAAGAGAGTCATTCTGGACAAGATATCCGCAAATGAATTCAAGGACAAGGACTTCGAAGAAAAAAAGGAATATTTTGAAGTGCTTTCACGCTGGAAGGATGAAGAAGTCCTGAATTATCTTGGAAAATTAATTAAAAAAAGCGCTTTTTTCGGCCGTTCAAAAATATTTGAAAACAAGGCCTGTGCAGCCTATTGTCTCGGTTTAATCGGCAATAGTGATGCCCTCCCGCTTCTGAACAAACATAAGAATTCAGGAAACAAGTTGTTGCGAGAGTTTGTGAGTACTGCCCTTAAGAGGATTGAACATGCCAGGTAAGGAGAACATTGAGGCAAAGGATGTTATAAACCAGCTTTCGGTTGTTCTCAGGACTTCGCAGGTACATGACCAGAACAATGTTGCCGTCGTTTCAGCAGTCGAACGTCTTGTCCTGATCATAAATTCGCTGATCGCACAGGAAAATGTGGTAGCCCTGGAATTGAGGGGAGAATATTTCTATATCAACGACGACAGGATCCGGTATGCGCTCGAACACCTCCTCAATTTTGATTTTCTGGTCAGAGAATTCAAGAAACGGGAACTCGGCAGTATTATCTTTACCCACAAAATAAAGCCTGAAGACATAACGGTTTTTGTAAAAGCCTTCATTTCCTCAACGTTTTCCAAGAAACCTTTTGATGCTATCAGCGCTCAGATGTCATCGGTCAGCAGCATTTCTGTCGACAAACTGAAAAAAATAGTCGACGAAGAACATGTCGACGTCAGAAAAATGGTCAAAAAGACCTATTTCAATGCGGTCTCATATACCAAGGGCGTTATCAACAAAATCAAGAGCGGTGAAAAGGTAAATATCAAGAAAGCAAAGAGGGTAGTTGAGTCCATGGTTGATCATATTCTTGAGCAGGAACAGCTCCTGCTGGGGATGACCGCCATAAAGGATTATGATGAATACACATACCATCACTCCGTCAATGTCAGCATACTTTCTGTTGCATTGGGGCAGCGCCTGGGGATGAACCGGAAAATGCTGACTGAACTCGGCATGGCAGCCTTGTTCCACGATATCGGCAAAATGGAGATACCCAATGAACTGCTCAATAAACCTTCCCAGTTCACTGATGCTGAATGGATTATCATCAGGAGACATCCGATATGGGGGGTGCGTGCGCTGCTGAAGCTCAAGAAGCTTGATGCCCTTACAATTCGTTCAGCGGTAGTTGCCTTTGAGCACCACATGAACTTTGATCTTTCCGGCTATCCCAAGATCAGGAATACCCTCGACCTTGATCTGTTCAGCAAAATTGTGAGTCTTTCCGACCAATATGATGCCATGACTTCAGCCAGGGTATATTCAAGGACACCGCTGGCACCTGATAAAGCGTTGAGTATCATGATGGACAGGGCAGGGACGCAGCTTGATCCGCTTCTCTTTAAATTCTTTATCAATATGGTGGGTGTTTTTCCGATCGGCACGCTTGTTATGCTGGATTCAAGGGAACTGGGCCTCGTTTATGAGAGTAACCAGCTCTTTGCCGACAGGCCCCGTGTTATGTTAATAACCGATTCCAGCGGCAAAAGAATCAAGGGAAATGTTGTCGATTTAGCTGAAAAAGACATCAGGGGACATTACATGCGTACGATTATCAAGACAATGGACCCCAACAAATACAAGATAAACCTTGCAGAATACATGCTGTAGTGAAGAACGCACCCTCAGCAGGCTAGCCGAACCTGAACCAGCTTTTCTTTGATTGAAGCTTTTCGAAAACAGCAATCAGCCCCTTCAGCAGGTTGTTTGTCTCTTTCTGTTCGCGCCTGACCTCTTTAAGCTCACGTATATCTTTCGACAGCAGGGAAACAGTACCGTGGAGAGCTGTGATTGAGTCTTTCATGGAAGAGAGGGTACCCGAGATTTTCCCCAGTTCCGCAACCATGGAATTGATTTTGTCCAAGGGAAGCACCGGCACTTCCCTGACTTCTTTTATGATGACTTCAGGCTGCTTATCCTGTGATGTTTCTTTCGTCATAGTATCATAATGCTGGTACGCAGGAACCTTCTTTTTCTTCTCAGCAGGGCGTCCTGCCCCTCGTTCATCTTTCCCTGATGCGCGGATCAGTTGGTCGCCGGCAGTGATGCCGGAGGCAACCGGGCCCGTCTCATCCGGTTTCAGTTCGGGGGATATATCCGAGCCGGCAGTAGTAACAAAATCATCCTGGGAAAATTCCTGCAATGTATATTCAGGAATTTCATAGGCCTCTTCTGCTTCAACCCCTGATGGTGCATGATCGGGTGTCGGAGGGACATCAGCATTACTGCCTTCGGGTATTACAGGTGCAGGTTCTCCTTCAGGATGTACCGGCAGTATTTCTACCCGGTGTTTTTTAGCGATATTTTTCAGCAAAAGTTTTGTGGTGAGTTTATAGGTATCTTCAACTCCGGCGCCGTTCAGGGCAGAGGCCTCGAGAACGTCAAATTTCTTATGGGGGTTGAGGTCATGTTCGAGGTCATTTACTGACAGGATGTTCTTTAAGTCCCTCTTGTTATACTGCAGAATGATAGGGATGTCCTCAGGATTGATGTTGTTGGAACGGAGATTGTCCATCATGTTTTCGAAGCTTTCGATATTCTGTTCTTTCATGTCAGCCTGCGAGTCGGCCACGAAGATTACCGCATCGGCCCCCTTGAGAACAATCTTTCTCGTGGCATTGTATCTGATCTGTCCCGGGACTGTGTAGAGCTGGAAACGGATCGAAAAATCCCGTATCTTGCCGAGTTCAACCGGGAGGAAATCAAAGAAAAGAGTGCGGTCGGCTTCTGTTGAAAGAGAAAGAAGCTTCCCTTTTGTTTCAGGGTTCAGGCTTGCATGAAGGTACTGGAGATTAGTTGTCTTGCCGCTTAATCCGGGGCCATAGTAGACGATCTTGAGGGTGATTTCCTTCGTTGCATAATTAAAAAGTGCCATGGATTATACTATAGCATAAACTCCGTTTCTTGTCTGGTATTTGACCCGGTACATTGCTTCATCTGCAAGCCTCAAGAGGTCTTCTTTTGTCTTTGCGCTTTCCGGATAGGAAGCAACGCCAAAGCTTGCAGTCAGCTTCAGGGAGTAACCTTCTTTTTTCAGGAATACATTCCGTTCTATCTCTTTCCGCAGCCTCTCTGCAATCTGCATCGCTGCCTTCGGAGCGGTCTGGGGGAGCACAATAACAAACTCATCGCCGCCGTATCGTGCAACAATATCAACAGCCCTGAGGCAGCGGATGAGGAGCTGGCCGACTTCGACGAGCACCTTGCTCCCTACCAGGTGGCCGTAATTATCATTGATGGTCTTGAAATAGTCGATGTCCATAAATATAACGGCCAATGATGATTTGTACCTGTTGGTCCTGGTGATTTCAACTTCGAGCGTCCTGTTGAGATATCGTGTGTTGAAAAGTTTTGTAAGGTCATCGGTGATGGAGAGTTCGGCCATTTTCTGGTAGAGAGACGCCCTCTCAATTGCGATGGCAGCATGGTCAACCAGTCTCATCATGAGATCAAGGTCGTCTTTGGTAAAAGGTTCGTGATTTGTTTTGTTTACTATTTCAATTACGCCCAGGATATTCCCCTTGCTCTTGATCGGAACGCACATGAGGGATTTTTTTCTTATCTCGGTCTTGCTGCCGGTTTCGTCACGGAACCTCGGGTCGGCTGAAACGTCCGGCACCACAACAGGAACGCCTTCCTGGGCAACCCAGCCGGCAATTCCCTCGCCGACCTTTATTCTTTCAGCATCTTTTCTGTCTTTCTGTTTTCCGGTTCCTTTGGTTTTTTCAAAATAAAGGTCGCCGGTCTCTTCATCGACAAGGAGTACTGACCACGTTTCGGCCATGATCATTTTTTTTGCCTTGCGCATTATTTTTGTCAGGATGTCATTGAGATCGAGCGTTGAAGTAAGCGTCCTGCTCACCTCTTCAAAGAAATTGAGTTCCTGCCTGCAGCTTGACAGCTTGTCTTTCATGGCCGCGTGTTCCAGCAGGAGCTGATTTTCTTTGCGGGCCTTTTCGATGAAGAAAGCGAGTTCTCTCGGGGATGGATTGCAGACCGGATATGTCATGGGAAGCCTTGACCATGGCGAGAACCCCCGGAAAGACGAATTATCGGAAAAAACAATCTTCGGAATATCACGGAACATTTCCTGGAATTTTTTGAATGACGGGTCGGAAGACTGTTTTTTCTGGACAATGATCAAATCCGGTTTATCTCCCGGCCGGTATACCAGATTGCTCAGAGACTTAAAGTGAATTACATTCGCTGCCCCTTGAGACAGGAAGCTTTCATATTCTTTCTTCAGTGCGTCCGAACCGATATAGAAAATTTTATTCATGGATGCCGCAACATTTTTTGTATTTCTTGCCGCTTCCACAGGGGCAGGGCTCATTGCGTCCGATCTTTTTTCCCCTTGAGACCGGCTGCGCAGCAGGAGCGCCTTCGCCTCTGTTATAAGAGAGGGCTGCCTTCTTGCTGTGCGACTTCATGACGGTTTCCTGGTCCTTCTGAATCTGCATCTTGAAAAGCCGCATGATAACTTCAGATGAAATCCTGCCGGACATCTCTGAAAACATATCAAAAGCCTCTTTTTTGTACTCAACGAGAGGGTCTCGTTG
>JBBIUL010000130.1:0-6640 GCA_037440265.1 Nitrospira sp.
TAACGATGTTTTCTGAAGTCATTGCCTCGAGTATATCGATAAGATATCTGGCGTTGAATCCCACCGAAAGGCTCTCGCCCTGATACGCAATCGGAAGCTCGTCCTGTGCATCTCCGACATCCGGATTGGACGAAGTTACTGCTATCAGATTTTCTGTAATATCCATCTTTACTGAATGAGAACGTTCCTTGGACATGATTGCAACCCTGCGCAGGGTCTTTGCAAAGTCTTCGCGTTTGATGGTGACTTTCTTCTCGTTGCCGGCCGGGATCACCTGTTCATAATTCGGATAGGTCCCTTCGATGAGTCTCGTCAAAAACTGCATGTCGCCGATCGTAAAGAGGACGTGATTCTTGCCGAGGGTCACCTTGATATCTTCTTCCTTCTTATCAAGCAGTTTCCTCAGTTCTGCAGCCGCTTTCTTGGGGATGATCAGTTTTTTTTCTTCTCTGAGGTTCCCTTCCGTCTTTTTTGCAATAAAAGCAAGTCGGTGACCGTCAGTGCCGACAACCGTTATGGTAACTCCTGGCACTACATGAAAGAGCAAGCCGTTGAGTGTATACCGTGTATCACTTTCGCCGGTGGCAAATACGGTTTTCTGAATAACTTCCTCGAGCAGCTTTGCATTAACCTGCAGTTCTTCCATGTCTTCCATCCCGGGCCAGGCGGGGAATTCCTTTGAAGACAGGCAGGCAAGCCTGAAGCTGCTTGCTCCTGACTTTATTTTCATCCATTGCTCATCAACGGATTCACAGGTAAGCTCACCGTCTATCTCCCTCACAATCTCGAACATCTTCCGGGCAGGGATGCAGATCTTTCCTTCTTTTTCAACCTTTATCTGCAGAGGTTCCTTTAAGGCAGTCTCAAGGTCTGTCGCAATAATATAAGAGCCCTTCTTGCCGGCTTCCAGAAGAAAATGGCTTAAAATCGGCATGGTATTGCGCTTCTCGACTATATTCTGGATGTTCTGAAGCTTTGATTGTATTTCATCCTTTGAGACTACGATCTTCATATCCCCTCCTTAGTGTTTTATCTTATGCAGTAGATTTTCTATCATTCTGTCGAACGTTTCGTCTTTACTCCTTCTTTCTTCGATCTGCTTGCAGGCGTAGATGACCGTTGCATGGTCTTTTCCGCCGAACTGTTTGCCTATATCGCTCAGTGAGCCGTTGGTCACCTGCTTGCTCAGGTACATAGCGACCTGTCGAGGCAGCGCTACATCCTTGGTCCTTCTCTTGGCCTTAATGTCCGACAGCTTGATATTGTAAAACTCGCAGACCACTTTCTGTATCATGTCGACGGACACGGGTTTTTCATCGTCGTGCAGTATATCCTTGAGGATCTTTTTGGTCGATTCAAGGTTGATCTCCCTTCCGGTGAGGGATGATTGAGCCGCAATGCGTATCAGCGCACCTTCCAGTTCTCTGATGTTGGATTTGATCCTGCTTGCCAGGAACTGCGCGACCTCTTCAGGAAAGTGTCTTATATCCATCAAATCCGCTTTTTTGTAAATAATGGCCATCTTTGTCTCGATATCGGGCGGTTGAATGTCTGCTATCAGCCCCATATTAAACCTTGACCTCAGACGGTCGGTAACCTCACTGATTTCCCTGGGAGGACGATCGCAGGAAATCACTATCTGCTTCTGTTTCTCGTACAGTGCGTTAAAGGTATAAAAAAATTCTTCCTGCGTAGCGGTTTTATTGGCGATAAACTGGACATCATCGAGCAGGAGCAGGTCAAGATTCCTGTATTTTTCCTTGAAGTCCGTCATTTTGTCATGTCTCATGGACGAAACGACTTCATTCGTAAACTGCTCTGAAGAAACATAGATAACTGAAAAATCAGGTCGCTGGGCAAGGACTTTGTTTCCTATGGCATTCATTAAGTGGGTCTTGCCAAGCCCGACACCTCCGTAGAGAAACAGCGGATTATATGTCTTGCCGGGGGTCTCTGCCACAGCAAAGGCAGCAGCCTGGGCAAACTGATTGCTGGTCCCGGTCACAAAATTCTCAAAAGTATATTTCGGGTTAAGGTGGATCCCCTTGTTTGCAAGCCTTATTCTTTTGTTCTCAAGTTTTTCAATGGTCTTTCTCTGTGCAACATTCTGTTTTTCCTCAATTTTGAAGCTCAGGGAAACCGGATAGCCGACGATATTTTCAAGAGTATCTTTAATAATATTCGGATAGGTGTCTTCTATCCATTCCTTGAAAAAACGGTTGGGAATTTCCAATATTGCGTTCTGATCTTTCAGCTGGGAAAGTCTGATGGGTTTGAACCAGAGGTCGAAAATACTGTTTCCAACCTTTCCTTCAATTTTTAACAGACTTTTGTTCCATATGTCTTCTATAGTCATTTCAGCGCCCTTACTAACAAGTTACTAACAATTGTCAATAACTGAGCCTTGCTGGAGGGTAGAGTATTATAGCCTAAATGGCATTTCCAGGCAATATTTCTGTTACTAAACTGTCAGCATTTTTTTTGTTCAGATTTTTTTCTTTTTCAGAACGTTCCCCGTTCAGTTTCCAACAATCTTACAGAGCAAATTTTTTTCTATAAATCAACCAGTTAAATGTATTTTTGGGTTTTCAACGATACCTACTACTGCTACTAGTTTTTATATATTAATTAAAGACAGATAATAGTGTCTCAGCAAAATGTTGGTTGTTCCAACAAAGCCTGTATAACGACTCTATTGTTTTTTCTCTTTTGTCTTAAGGAATTCTTTTATGAACATATCGATGTTGCCGTCCAAAACAGCATCAACATCACCAGCCTCTACACCGGTTCTATGATCTTTGACCAGTCTGTAGGGCTGCAGGATATAAGACCGTATCTGGCTGCCCCATGCAATATCTTTCTTGTTGCCGACCAGATCGTCGATTTTCTTCTCCTTCTTTTTTCTTTCAAGGTCATAGAGCCTTGCCTTGAGAATTTTCATGGCCACTGCTCTGTTTTTGTGCTGTGAACGTTCATTCTGGCAGGCGACGATAATTCCAGTCGGGATATGGGTAAGCCGTACGGCTGAAGAGGTTTTGTTCACATGCTGTCCGCCGGCACCCGAGGCTCTGAAGGTATCCATTTTTATGTCTTCCTCTCTTACCTCGATATCAATATCATCCTCAACCTCAGGGTATACTATTACCGCAGAAAACGAGGTATGCCGCCTTTTGTTGGCATCATAAGGAGATATCCTGACCAGTCTGTGTACACCAGCCTCGGCAGAAAGGTAGCCGTATGCATATTCTCCGCTGATGGTTATGGTAGCACCTTTGATGCCTGCCTCGTCTCCGGACTGCAGGTCAACAATTTGTGATGTATAGCCGTTTCGTTCTGCCCATCTCAGATACATTCTCATCAGCATCTGCGCCCAGTCCTGGCTTTCTGTTCCGCCGGCACCTGGATGAATGGTCAGTATGGCATTGTTCCTGTCAATCTCATCGGAAAGAAGGGTCTGAAGTTCAAGGGCATCTACTTCTTTTTTCAGGAGATCAATGTCTTTCTTGATCTCTTTCAAAAAAAGGTCTCCCCCTTCTTCTTCCAGTATACCTATGGATTCTTCGAGATAGGAGAGCCTGTTTTCCAGTGCTTCGAAGGGAAGGACCGTGTTCTCAAGTCTTGATTTTTCTTTCAGAAAATCTCTTGTTTTTTCAGGCGATGACCATATATGTTCGAGAGAAAGCTCGTGCGTTATTTTTTGTATAGCTTCTTTTTTTTCCGGTATCTCAAAGATAACCTCTGAGCGCTTCGGTTTTGTTCCTTAAAGACGAAAGTTCTTCTTTTAATTCAGATTGAATCAGCATGTTTATCTCCTCCAGATGCTTGAGTTTAATAATAATATTATCGACAGTACAATACAGAGAAAAGAAAAAAGGTCCCCATACTTGGTATAAAACGTTTTTGTCGAATCCGTTTTGACCGAATGAATAATGTTTTGCCTGGTAAAGAGTTTGGTCTGTGAGAGTATTCTGCCATTACTGTCGATATAACCGGACACACCGGTATTTGCGGAACGGATTACGGGTTTTCTGTTTTCAATGGCACGGAAAACCGCCATGCTGAAATGCTGATAGGGACCTGATGTATTCCCGAACCAGGCATCGTTCGTAATGGTAACGATAAAATCACCGCCCTCTGCAAAGAATTTCCTGACCATGCCCGGGAAGATAATCTCATAGCAGATAAGGGTGGCAAAACTGCCTGTTTCGGTCTCTGCCTTCACATATGTATTTCCCGGAATGTAATCACCGATTCCTACAACGATCTTGTCCAGAAAAAAGAGAATGCTTCTCAGCGGGACATATTCCCCAAATGGAACCAAATGTATTTTATCATATTGAGCAAGGGTTTTTCCTTCCCGGTCCAGCAAAACAGCGCTGTTGGTAAGCTTGGGTTTTTCTTTTTGAGGATCTTTCAGCAAAACGCTGCCGAACAGGAGGGGGGTGCCCAGTTCCTGCTGGAAACTGACAAGCCTTGAAGAATGTTCAGTGTCATATCCAAAAAAGAAAGGAACCGCTGTTTCAGGCCAGACGATCAAATCCGGACTGGCAAGTGAGGCCTCACGGGAGAGTGAGAAATAAATATCGAGGACTTCCTGCTGAAAGGCAGGCTCCCATTTCTTGTCCTGGTCAATATTGCCCTGCACAACAGCTGCTTTCAGGTCTCTGCCAGGACGCTCCTGCCCTGTCCGCCACATTCCATAGCCGAGCGAAAAAACAAGAAGCAGCAAGAGCGATACAAACCCGACAACATTGTACGACAGGGGAAACAACGGCATATTTTTGATCCGTTCTTTCAGCAGGAAGATGTCTATAAGGGAGCCGTTTACAGCCAGAATCAGGAATGAGACACCATATATTCCGGTGATGTCCGCGATTTGAATGATCGAAAGGAATTTATACTGACTATACCCAATGCTCGACCAGGGAAAACCGCTGAAGGCATATGACCTGATGAACTCCAGAACAACCCATAATACCGGTGCCACCAGAAGGGCCGGCAGCTTGGTTTTTTTGATGAGTGATGCAAACAGGAATGAAAATATCGCGGGATAAAGACTAAGATATGCGCATAATAAGAGAACAACACTTATGCTCGCAGGAAAAGAAACCCCGCCATAGTGGTTTATCGAATGATATATCCAGTATACCGTGCCGAAGAAAGAGACAAGTCCAAAAACAAAACCAGAGGCAAACGCCTGCTTCGGGGCCGTATCCCATAAAGACCAGAGCAGGGGGATAAAGGCTATCCAGGCAAGGAGATACAGATCGAATCTCGGGAACGACAGAACAACCAGTATTCCTGAAAGTACAGCAGGGAAAAAACGTATTATTTTTTTAGAAAGCAGCTTTTCCATATGTTGACATTCAAAAAACTTATCGTTATAGTTAAAGTCCGTGGGCAGTTAGCTCAGTCGGTAGAGCAGAGGCCTGAAAAGCCTCGTGTCCGCAGTTCGATTCTGCGACTGCCCACCATGATTTTATGCCTCTGCTCCTCTTGAGTCAAGCAGAAATGGTCAGCGGACCGGCCCTATCTGCACCTTTCCGGGTTGTCCCGATTTTCCTTCGCATGCACAAACTGCTCCGGTAAAGCGCCTTATTACCTGCAGATTCGTCAAAAGGTGATCGGTAATCAGTGCGGTTGTAACAGATGAACTGCTCCGCGCAAGCGCCAGGTACAGGACAATCTGGTCTGCGAGGTGGTGGTCCAGGCATGCCCCTGCGAGGAGATATCTGATGAGGTCTTCTGCAGCCTCTTCACCCACGGTTTCAGCCCTTTTACCGCGTTCTCCTAAAGAAGAAAAACCTGCAATACACGATGCAGTCTCCGCCTTCAGAAACAGAAAGGTGCCCGGTCCCGGAGACGGGACAGAAACCGTTTCGATAGAGGCGGCCAGCCCATGAGCTTCAAGTATTTTACAGGCGGCATTTCGCTGGCGTTCTGCAATGCTCAGGGGAAGATTCGATACGCCTGACAGCCCTTTTACCATTACGTTTTTTTCTCTGTCGGTTAAAAACAGGCTGTGCAATTCTCTGGACGGATGAATTATCACTTTCATTTCACCGCCTCCTTTGGGATAGTACCCATAACGGGTGATCTCCGCAGACATTGTTGCACCGAGCCTCTCGAGCATAGGCAAAAATACTTCGCTCAGGTAATGGAATGGAGGACTCCATGGCACATGGGTGCCTCCCCTTAAGGTTACAGAAGAAATACTGTCTGAAAAAATCAGGGGAGGAAGGATTGCCTGTAGCAGCAGCGTTGTTGACCCGGCTGTCCCAATGTCAAAAATATAATCCCCGGGTTTTATCTCAGAGGGATGAAAAAAAAGTTCCTGGGAATGCAATGTATTGCCGGAAACAGATGCGTTAGCTATTTGCCTGAGCGCGTTTATGCACATGAGGTGCTGCGGCATGAGGCCGGGTTTTCTGCGGCCTTTGCGTATATTGAACAGACGAAAAGGCTGCTTTAACAGACACGAGAGGCTCAGAGATGTGCGGAGGATCTGTCCCCCTCCCTCACCGTAGCTGCCGTCAATTTCAAGCATGGATATATTTTTTGCTTCGTAAAAAACTGCCCTTGTTTGACACCTATGGTTTATTTTGACATAATAACTTCACCTTGTCTTTCTTTTATGTGC
>JBBIUL010000131.1:0-6610 GCA_037440265.1 Nitrospira sp.
AGCGGCTGGCACCATTTGGGGTTGCTCGCCATGAAGTTTGCAGGGCATTTGGGGAACCCGCACCGTATGAGCCCGTCATTGACAAAGGCAGTGAACTCGGCAAAGTATTTCTTTGCCTCCTCAGCCTGTGCCCCGGTGTCAGTGTCCTCATAGATCAGGGCATTGTCCTGGTCTGTTTTGTATGTCTGTTCTTTTCTGCCTTCGCTCCCAAAGGCGACCCAGCAATAGTTCACCGGCGGGTGCCCGAATTTCCGCTCGGCAATCACCAGGATCTTCTTTACCATCCGGTCATTTATCTCAGAGATGATCCTTGTAATATTGCTTGCCTTTGCCCCTTCCTTCAGCAGGAGTTCAACGATTTTCTTGATCTTTTCAGCGACGGATGCGAGGCCGTCGATGCTTCTCTGGTGTTCAATCTCCTTTACGATCGAGATGGGGGAAGTGCCCTGGAGCATCATGAGGTCATGGTTTGTTATGATGCTCTTGAGTTTGCCGTCTTCAACGATGAGCAGGTGGTGGATGTTGTACCGGATCATTTTCAGGAGCGCCTCGAAGCAATAATCACGAGCATCAGCCTTGATAAGAGAAACGCTCATGATGCTTCCTATGGGGTCTGCAACGTTTCTGCCTTTTGCCACAACCTTGTCCCTGAGGTCCCGGTCAGTAACAATACCGGCAGGGACGCCGTCTTCATAAACGAGTACGAGTGAGCTGATCCTGCTCTTTGACATGATCTCGGCGGCTTCTTTGATGGTAATGGTATGCGGTGCGGTGATGATCTTGTTTGCAGCAAGTTCGCCGATCGGGGTTGTGAAAAGGAGCTTGTCGCTGCCTCCGTAGAGCATGCTCTTGTTGTGCATTTCCTTGTAGGTTCTGTCGATATATTTGTTGAAAAATGATTTTAGGAAAAACTCGGTGAAGACAGGATTTGAATCAAGGAGTTTTTTCGTGGCCTCACGGTTGACCAGGTAGGTTATGGTGTCGTCTATGGCCACGATGTTTGCCCGCGACCGGTCGCTGCTTACGAGCGAGAGGAAGCCGAATGAGTCGCCCTCGCTCCGGTAGTCTATAACGATTTCTTCGCTATCGCTTGATTTAACGTATACCTTGACTCCGCCCTTTTTTATGATCCGCAGATACTCGCTCGGTGGTCCGTCCTGTCTCAGGATCATGGTCCCTTTGGGATAAAATTCCATTGACATGCCCGTCGCAAGCTTCTTCAGGATTTCTTCATCAAGAAACTGAAAGGGTGGAGTTTTTTTCAGAAAGTCTATAACGTCTTCTAAAACCATACGCTCTATATATAACCCCCCATAATGCGTTAATAAGAGCAATTTATATGCCTGATACGATCTGAATCACACAAAGTCAAATAATATAATAATATCAATATGTTATTAGAGTTGGCAGAGAAAAAAGCTGAAGTTAGGGGTTAAGGCTCCGAGCTGTTACGTAACAATAAGTATCATGTGAATGTAGTAAAGAAATTTATTATTTATTTTTAGGCAGTTATAATGCGTAACGAATAGTAGCGTAAAAATGACAAGAGTAAAAAAAAGTAACATCTGCTTAAAAAACAGTTACTTCCTGCTGATACCGAGTTTTTTCCTTTTTTCCCAAAGGGCTTTTCTTGTTATTCCAAGCATGTCAGCAATTTTTTGCTCGGTGTTGTTCTGCTGATGTCTGAGAATAAATTCCCGCGTGTAGTCTGATATGGACAGGGCCTTTCCGAGCGCTTCATTGGTAAAAGGTTCAGAGGCCAGGATTCCTTCATTCAGGTGCTCCGGAAATATGGTGTTGCTGTCTGTTATGAGCACAGCCCGTTCAATGATATTCTTCAGCTCCCTGACATTGCCGGGCCAGGAATAATTAAGAAGGAGGCTCATGGCAGTCCCATCAATATGTTTCACGGTTTTTCTGATGTCGTTAGCGTATTTCTCAAGATAGTACTGCGCCAGCATTTTGATGTCGTCGCCGAGTTCCCTGAGCGGCGGCAGTTTAAGGGTGATTACATTGATCCGGTAGTAGAGGTCTTCCCTGAAGGTGCCTTCTTTTACCGCCCTGGTAATGTCTCTGTTGGTGGCGGCAATGAACCGGATGTCTACCTTTTTGCTCTGTACACCGCCGATGGGCCTGATCTCAAGGTCATCGATTACCCTGAGGAGTTTGGCCTGAAGCGGGAGTCCGAGATCACCGATCTCATCGAGAAATACCGTGCCTCTGTCGGCCTCTTCGAACAGACCCTTCTTGGAGGCAAGGGCGCCGGTAAAGGCCCCCTTCAGGTGGCCGAAGAGCTCGCTTTCCATGAGATTCTCCGGTATGGCAGAGCAGTTTATAGGTACGAAGGGCATATCTTTCCGTTCGCTGTTATGGTGTATAACGCGGGCAAAGAGTTCCTTGCCGGTGCCGGTTTCCCCGAGGAGCAGGACATTGCTCTTTGTATTTGCAATTTTTTTAACCTCCTCGAGAATGCTCCTGAGCGCTGCGCTGTTTCCAACGATGGTGCCGAAATCATGGTCTTCCCAAATCTGCTTCTTAAGCAGGGCATTTTCAGCCCTGAGGGTTTTTTGCATGAGCGCGTTTTTAACCACCTGCTTTATTTCTTCATGAATAATGGGCTTGAGGATATAATCGAACGCGCCAGCCTTGAGCGCCCCTATTGCGGTGTCCAATGACGCATAAGCGGTCATGACTATTACGATCTGTTCCTGTGCAAGTTCTCTGACGGCGCGGAGGAGCTCAATGCCGTCCATGGCAGGCAGGATAATGTCGGTTATAATGAGGTCGTATATCTCGCCGCCGAGTTTCTGCAGCGCTTCTTCGGCAGATGCAACCGTATCGACCTCATACCCCTCTCGTGAAAGCACCCTTTTGAGAGAATCACTCAGGGTGCCTTCATCTTCAACAATCAACAATCTTTCAGCCATGCGGATGTCTCATGAGAGTTCGTTGAATAAAGTGTTTCTGCCCGGGGTGAAAAGCCTGCATCGTTGCAGCAAAAAAAACAGTGCAGCGGATACTGTCAGCAAAAATATTCTGATGAAACAGACCGGCATTGTTTATCGGGTGTTCTGAATCCGGCATGAGCGAGCGGTCATGTGCCGGAGCCAAGGGCCTTCTTGACCGCCTGCTTGATTTCATCATGCATGATGGGTTTTATCAGATAGTCGCAGGCCCCTGCATCGATTGCATCCTCGGCAGTCACGGTAGAAGAATATGCTGTCATGACAATGACCTTGAAACCAGGATTTATTTTTTTATAGCGCTTTATGAACTCAATGCCGCTTATCCCCGGAAGAATGACATCGGTGATCACGAGATCGAAGGATTTATTTTTTACAAGTTCAAGGGCTGACTCTGCGTCAAAGGCTATATCCACCTCATACCCCTCCCTCTGAAATACCCTCCTGAGTGACTCACAGAGGGTATCTTCGTCTTCTATGATGAGAAGTCTATGTGACATCGCTCTCCAACGGAAGATTTATGATGAAGGTAGTGCCTTCAGCCTTTCTGCTTTTGACGGTAATGGTGCCATTATGCTCCTTGATTATACCATAGCATATGCTCAGACCCAACCCGGTGCCTTTGCCAAGCGGTTTTGAGGTGAAGAACGGGTCAAAAATCCTGTCGATGACCTCTTCATCAATGCCGGCGCCGGTGTCGCTGAAAATGATTTCTGCATTGTTCCCGATTTTTTTCATCTCGACGTTCAGCTTTCCGCCTTCAGGCATTGCGTCGATAGCGTTCAGGATAAGGTTCAGAAAGACCTGTTGTATCTTGTCAGGATTGAATCTGAAAAGGGGAATTTCGCTGATGTCTGTGCTGAACTCAATGTTCTTGAACCGCTTGTCGTATTTCACGAGGTTTACGGTACGGTCAAGGATCTCCTTGATGTTCGAGATGGTCTTCTCGGCAGAAGATATCCGTGCGAAGTCTCCAAGGCTGCGCACTATTTTGACGATCCGTTCGATATGGCTGTCAATGGTCCGCAATGACTCGGAGGTGAACCTGATATCGTCTTTGGTGTCGATAGAAAGGGAACGAAGCTCCTGCACAAGGGAGGAAATGGACGCAAGCGGATTGCCGATTTCATGCGATATTCCCGCTGTCAGCTTGCCGATGCTGGCGAGCTTGGACGTCTGCAGCAGCTGCTCCTCCATCTTCTTCTTTTCTGTGATGTCTTCGAAGATAACAACATAGCCTCCCGAAGGGTCTTTGAAAGGGCTTATATTGATCTTGTACGACCGCAGCGAAGGGGTCTGCAGGGTGATCTCCCGCTGTTCGTTCTCCATGAATAATTCAGCCGGTATCCAGTTCAGGGTCTGGAGGATATACCGGTTGAAGGCGTCATCCTTTCGTATGCCGGTTATTGTCTCCATCTCCCTGTTCCAGTAGCTTATCTTCAGCAGAGCATCGATGGTGACAATCCCGAGCGGCGCACTTTCGATGATATTTTCGCTGAACTCCTTCAGATAGGCGAGGTTCCTGTTTGCCTCTGCGAGTTCCTGTCTCGAGAGCCTGAGGGTGTCGGTCATCTGCTTGATCGAGTTGGACAGTTCCCCCCTTTCCTGCTCGGTAAGGGTCAGTTTATCCTCGAATATAATCGTGGCGATAGAAGATCCGAGCGCTCCTGAGAGGACCCGTTCAGCCTCATGCTTTAGCCTGACCAGCTCGTTCTGGGATATCTTGTCACGTTCTATATTGTTCTTTCTGATGAAAAAATCAACGATGTCCCTTGCCTCTCTCCTTCCGATATACTGGCCGAGTATATCCTCTATCTGCTGAATGCTGTAGCTTCCTCTGAGCGGCAGAGCCCTGGCAGCATATGATTCCACAAAGAGCAGGGCCTGCCCCTCCTCCTCACCGCTCTGCCGGGTGAATATCGAAAAACCGACATAAAAAATGATATTGAAGAAGAGTCCCCAGAAGAGAGAATGGGTCCATTTGTCGAGTCCCCTGAGACCGAAGAGATGTTGGGGGTGGAGCAGTTCAGACTGAAGGATATATGAGATGAGCCCTTCTTCATGCAATACGCCTGCCTTGATGAACGCCGGCACGATCAGGGTATAGAACCAAATGATAAAGCCTGCAAGGATCCCGGCGATTGCACCTTTTTTGTTCCCTTTTTTCCAGAAAATGCCGATGAGTATGGACGGTGCAAAAATCGTGACTGCCTCAAAGGACTTCAGTCCTATATCGACGAGGCTGTAAAATTCGCCCACGGACACGGCAAATACATACCCCATGAATACGCACCCCATGATGATGAGCCGCTTGAGATTCAGGATTATTGTGGGAAAGCCTTCCATATGGTGGAACCGGTATATGGCAGGCACGACGAGGTTGTTCATGACCATGGTGCTCAGCGCCAGGGACTCAACGATGATCATCCCTGTGGCTGCGGAAAAACCGCCGATGAAGACAAAAAGGGCGAGGAGGTATTTCTGTTGTCCAAGCGGGACGGTCAGAACAAAATTGTCGGCATCTGCCCCCTGGCCTCCGAGCAGGAGACCGCCGAATGCGACCGGTATGACAAAAATATTTATCAGGAAAAGGTAGAGGGGAAACAGCCACATAGCCTTTTTTACATGAGATACATCAGAGTTTTCGACTACTGATACATGGAACTGTCTTGGAAGGAACATGATTGCCATCATCGAGAGAAAGAGGAGGGATCCCCATTCCGTGTAGCTGATGGATGTCCCGCCGCCAAGGTAGAGCAGTTCTCCTGATTCAGTGTCCCTTATCAGTTCGAATATATGAGAGAAGCCGTCAAAGAGAAAATAAGTCACGTATATCCCAACAGTCAAAAACGCAAGGAGCTTGACAATCGATTCGAAGGCAATGGCGAATATGAGCCCTTCGTGTCTTTCAGAGGAATCAAGCTTCCGGGCTCCGAATATTATGGAAAAAATCCCGAGGATTAATGTTATAAACCATCCTAAGCCTGCAGTGCCTTTTGTCTCTCCAGCAAGGATGATGAACGTGCTCATGATAGCTTTTAGCTGGAGGCCGAGATAGGGTATTATGCCGACAACGGCAACAATGGTTACAAGCGAGGCAAGCAAGATCGAGTTGCCGTAGCGAGAACCGATAAAATCTGATATTGTTGTTATCCTGTTTTCCTTGGAGATCCGTATGATTTTTCTGAGAATGACCCACCATAGCGATGCCATCAGGGTAGGGCCGAGGTAAATTGTCAGGAATGAGAGTCCCGAGGTTGCCGCCTTTCCAACGCTGCCGTAGAATGTCCATGAGGTGCAGTAAACGGCAAGCGAAAGGGCATACACATAGGGGTTTGATACAATGCTCTTGCCGGTTTTTTCTTTTTTTTCAGCGTAGTAGGCTACGATGAAGAGGATGCTCAGATATATCAGCAGATATATAAAAAGGAGATAGCCCTTAAACATCCGAGCCGTCCCCTTTGCCTGCGAAGGTAATAAAAAGCCCGATAGCAATAATGAACACAGCCCACACCCCGAAGAGATAGGACGGGACCGAGAGGCTGAAAATATAGAGAAACGGCCAGTTAAAGAGCAGGATGCCAGCGAAGAATAAAAAGACCCAGAGTTCCTTGCTGTTCATGCATAAAATGTATCATGAGAAACAG
>JBBIUL010000132.1:0-6596 GCA_037440265.1 Nitrospira sp.
TGCTCTTTGGCTGACGGGCTGTTCTCCTGCGCTGCATGGACTGCGGCAAGAGATTCAGTCTGTCTGAATACCTGGATGAGATCGACGAAGACACCTGGAAAAAGATATCGGCCCGCTCCTGCGACCGGGCATAGAGATGAACTTCTCTGATCTTGATGCCGGCAGACTCAAGACTGCTGCTTTTATTCAGAACATAAGAAATCTTTTCGATACCATGGACCATGCCTATCATAAAGCCTCCTCTTACTATGGGTTCGAGTGCCGGGGCTGCCAGGACAACTGCTGTGAGGAAAGGTTCTATCATTACACTGTTGCCGAATTGCTCTACCTCGGCGAGGGCATCAAACCGCTTGGGGAAGACATAAGAAAAGAAATAGTTGCAAGGGCTGAAGAGGTCATGCAGGTATACGGGCTGCATGATATGAAAGGTATTGCAAAGCGAGTCATGTGTCCGCTGAATTTTGACGGCCGCTGCATAACCTATGCTCACCGCCCCATGATATGCAGGCTTCACGGTATACCGCATACCATGAAAAAACCCGGTCATCCCGAGCAGCACGGTCCCGGCTGCCACAAATTCGACGAGGACATTGCCCCGAAAAAAATCCCTTATTTTGTATTTGACCGGACAGACTTCTATACCGGAATGGCTGCAATAGAAATAGAGATCAGGAAGGCGTTCAATTTCAGGGACAGATTCAGAAAGACCGTTGCAGGGATGATCATCGACCTCCAGACTCTGGATTAAACAATTCTGTCTGTATTAATATAAGGCACTTGAAATACCACTCAACAGGGGGAGATCATGAGCATAAGAGAAAACATTCATCAGGTTATAGACCTCATCAAACCTTCTCACATCCTCGTAAGCGTCTTTGACAAAAACGGACTTGATCATCTTGTCAGAGGGATACTCGGTGTAAATGCAGACGCACGGTTTTACTCGACCGGAGGGACAGGGAAGAAGATCATGGACATCCTTGGTGCCGGTGCTTCAGGAAACTACATCTCTGTTGAGGAATTTACCGGGGCCCCTGAAATGGAAGGCGGTCTGGTAAAGACGCTCCACCCGAAAATCCACGCCGGACTTCTTGCAGAAAGAGGCAATCCCGCACATGAGGAGTATCTCTATAAAATCCTCGCCGGCATCGGCGGCCACCCGGGTGTTTATTTTGATGTCTTTGTCGGAAACCTGTATCCGTTTACATCCGTTGTGTCTCAGCCGGGTGTCACTGCCGAGACTGCACGGGTCAATATAGACATCGGCGGGCCTGCAATGACCATGGCGTCTGCGAAAAACTGGCACAGCATCGCCGTTCTCACCTCCTCATCACAGTATGAGGGGTTCCTGCAAGCCATAAAAAACCACAACGGCCATATCGACCTTGAGACAAGGTTCAACCTTGCAAAACAGGCGATGAAATCAATCGGCGAGTACAGGACTGCCATAGGCAATTATTTTTCAGCCCTTGATTATCATACGGATGTTAAACCGCTTCTCGATATCAGGACAATAGAATAGTTATTTTCATTTTCCACGGGACACCATAATGGAAATAATTACCTCTCATATCAACGCTGACTTCGATGCCCTTGCCTCCATGATTGCCGCCAAAAAGCTCTATCCAAATGCAGAAATTATTTTCCCCGGATCACAGGAAAGAAAACTCCGTGATTTCATAGAGGTGTTCAACCCGGTCGAAATCATGCGCATCAGGGATATCGAACCTTCAAAGGTCAAGAAACTGATAATTGTTGATACAAAGCAGCCCGGCAGGATGGGCCCGCTCGCAGACCTCCTCAGCAACAAGGGGCTGAAGGTCCATGTTTACGACCACCATCCGTTCACCAAGGGCGATATCAGAGGAGAACTTGAAAAGATCGAGGAGGTAGGAGCTACCGCAACCATATTCACCGAAATACTGAAGAGCAAGAGGCTTGCTCCCAGTCCCATGGAAGCCACCATCCTTGCGCTCGGGATATATGAAGAGACCGGATGCCTCCTGTTCCCTTCCACTACAGAGCGGGACCTTCAGGCTGTTTCATACCTTCTGAAGAAAGGCGCCAACCTTAACATTGTCTCAAGCTATCTCAAGATCGAACTGAATGTGGAAGAACTGGACCTTTTGAATGAACTCGTAAAAACAGCCAAAGAGGTTGTCCTGAGGGGGATCAGGATCATTATTGCCAATGCTTCCCGTGACTCGTATGTCGGCGATGCAGCGCATCTTGCCCACCGGCTCATGGAGATGGAGGATATTGATGCGACGATCCTGCTGCTGCGCATGGAGGGAAAGATACTCATTGTTGCTCGAAGCAGGGTCCCTGAACTCGACGTTTCCGCACTACTGAAGGAATTCGGCGGCGGCGGTCACCCTACCGCTGCATCCGCAACAATAAAAGAGGCATCGATCGAGATCACCGAGGAAAAGCTCACCGCACTCCTCTCAACATATGTAAAACCCGGCAAAATCGCCTCCGACATCATGACGAGTCCGGTAATAACCATCCAAGGGGACAATTCCATGAAAGAGGCTGAGTACTTCATGACGAGATACGGGGTGAACGTCCTCCCCATTCTGAAAGAAGGACAGTACGCTGGATTGATCTCAAGAGAGATCGTGGAAAAGGCGCTCTTCCATGGGTTCAGCAAAAACAAATGCATGGAATTTTCGACTTCTGAAGCGGTCACTGTTGACCCTGACACATCCATAAGGGATGTTGAAGAAATCATGATAGAGCAAAACCAGCGGTTTATGCCTGTCATAAAGAACGGCGACCTCATCGGCGCCATTACCAGGACCGACCTGCTGAGGGTCCTCTATGAAGAATTCCTCAGAAGGCGACGGATCGACAAAGAAGACCTGACGGAGCGGCCTTCACCCGGAAGGAACCTTTCGGCCTGGCTGAAGGACAAGTTTCCTGTCGAGATATACAACCTGTTCAGGGTATCCGGAGAGATTGCAGAAGGCATGGGATTTAATGCGTATCTTGTCGGGGGGACGGTCAGGGACCTGCTCATGGGGCAGAGCAATCTCGACATCGATATTGTAATTGAAGGCGACGGCATTCTCTTCGCAAAAACCCTCAGCGAAAAACTGAAGACAAAGGTCAGGTCACACCAGCGTTTTGGAACAGCGCAGATCATTACTGACGGCCTGAAAATTGACATTGCAACAGCAAGGACAGAGTACTACGAATCCCCAGCTGCCCTGCCGAAGGTTGAAACATCATCCATAAAAAAAGACCTCTACCGGAGGGACTTCACGATTAACACCCTGGCCATCAAACTCAACCCGAAGGATTTCGGGCTCCTCATTGATTTTTTCGGGGGACAGCGCGACATCAGGGAAAAGACGATCAGGGTGCTTCACAATTTAAGCTACATAGAAGACCCCACCCGGGCCTTCCGTGCAATACGGTTTTCCGAGCGGTTCGGGTTCAAGCTCAGCAAACATACGGAGAACCTGATCAAATCGGCAATCAAAATGGAGCTCTTCGACAAGCTCTCCGGGTCAAGACTCTACGAAGAGCTTTTCATTGCATTCAATGAAACCAACCCTGTCAGAACGCTGAAAAGAATCTCTGATTTCGGGCTCCTGAAGGTAATCCACAAAAGCCTCGCATTCAACGAAAAACTTGAATCTACCCTTGCATCAATGTATGAGACGCTCGCGTGGTACAACCTCCTCTATCTCGAAGAAAAAGCCGATATTGGGATACTGTATCTGCTGACACTGCTCTCGCACCTGACTGACAGCGAACGGAAAGAGGCATTGGAAAGGCTCGCTGCCCCGCCGAAGATAAAGGAAGTAATCGTGAAGAGCATATCCGAGTCAGAGAGGATTTTGCAGAAACTGCCGGTCGGGGACCCTGCAAAGCTCTATCATATCCTGATTAATGTTGCCATCGAAATTATCCTTTTTTCGATGGCTGTTACCAAAGACACCAGGAAAAAGAAGGAAATATCCCATTTCCTCGTTGAACTCAGGAAAATCACCCCGGCCCTGAAAGGTTCTGACCTGAAAAAGCTGAAGATCCCTCCCGGCCCCCTCTATTCAAAAATACTGCTTGAACTCCTGGATGAAAAGCTGAGGGGCAGGGTCAAAACAGAAGAAGATGAACGAAATTTTGTCCTAAAATACGTACATGTATCAAGGGGGTAACAGCCCGGGGACCTGAGGAGTAGTACATCCGGGGCACCGTCTATTGTGAAACAATATTTTCAATGCCGATCCGTATCATCATCACTGCTATAGAGGCAAGGAGCAGAGCCATAATCTTTGAAATTGCAATGATCCCCCCTTCACCCAGCACCCTTAAGACGGCTTGACCTTTTTTGAAAGATATCCAGACTATCAGCAGGTTAACCAATAACGACAGGACCGTTGCAAAAATACCGTAATGGTCAACCAGCACAAGGAGCGTCGTCAGCACTGCCGGACCGACAATCAAGGGCACCCCAATCGGGACAACACCGAATTTCCCTGCGAGCTTCCTCCGGCCTTCATCCCGCTTGAGCAGCTCGATCACCGCAAAGACCAGCAGCACGATCCCGCCGGCAATCTTGAAATCATTGCCGGTAATACCGAGTATCCTGAAAATGGCCTCTCCGAGTGCAATAAACAGGAGGCTCGCCATCAAAGCGGTCAGGATAGACTCACGTATGATCTTTTCACGGCTTTTTACCGTCAGGGAATGCGTCATTGAAAGAAAGATCGGGAGAACCGCAAAGATATCAATTGCGACAAAAATCGGGATAAAGGTATGGGGGAAAAACCTGACAATATCGCTCATTGAGAGCATTATAAATGCTTTCCCGGGGGCTGTCAAAAGATTTGACGCAATGAACGGAAATCTGATAGGCTTACTGAAAATATATAAATATTAGCCAGGGGGTGGCGCATGGACAGCACGTTGAAAGAATTGATTGAAATTGCTATCAGGAGAGGGAGCAGATACCTCAAAGGAGAGACAAAACCAGGGGAGTTGCCGGACAAGATGGCTGAACTCGGTGTTCTGCTTCTTGAGAAGGCCCACAAACTGACTGAACTCCGCGGGGAACCGCTCAAGAAGGAACTGATAGAGATTCAGAACAAGATAGACGACATGAGAAAGGCGATCTTCTCAAGCAAGATTCAGGCAAAATAATGTTATTGTTCCGATATAATGTTTCACACTAATACAGCATATACTGTGCCTCGACCGGCTCACACCCTTCTGAGATGAAAGACAACGAGAAAACAAAGTCCCAGCTTATTGCTGAACTGAATGAACTCAGACAGGAAATGAGCAAACAGCAGAAAAATCAGCTTTCTTCTGAACCCGGCGCAAAAGGCGCTGGGGAGATGGACTCAATCGGCATTCTGGCCGGCGGCATAGCGCATAATTTCAACAATATCCTGACCGTCATTGCAGGAAACCTCTCCCTTGCCAAGATGTATGCAAAACCGGGACAGGAAGTTTTTGACATTCTCTCAGAAGCTGAAAAAGCAACGCTCAGGGCCAAGAACCTCGTATATCAGCTGCTGACTTTTTCGAAAGGCGGGCTCCCCATCAAGAAACTAATCTCGATTCAGAAGGCAATACAGGATGCCGCAGATTTCGCTCTGAGCGGAACTGACATCAAATGTGACATGCAGATTCAGGATGACCTCTGGATTGTCAATGCAGACGAGATACAGCTGGTTCAGGTCATAAACAACCTTTTAGAAAATGCCCGTCAGGCGATGCAGCAAGGCGGTACCATTACGGTCCGCATGGAAAATGCCCGGATTGACAAAGGAGAAATCTCTGCACTCACCGAGGGAGACTATGTAAAAATCTCGATTCAGGATCAGGGCTCAGGCATACCCGAGCAGTTTCTCGAAAAGATTTTCGACCCTTTTTTTACAACAAAAAAAGACGGGACCGGACTTGGACTGGCTGCAGCATACTCAATAATCAGCAAGCATGACGGCTACATTACGCTAACATCCGCTCCTGATATCGGAACAATCTTTGATATCTACCTGCCGGCCCAGCCCGACAAGAAACCGCTGGAGGAAACCCGGGAAAGCAGGCGGCATATCAAAAGAGGAAAGGTCCTTGTGATGGACGATGAAGAGATCGTCAGAGATGTTGTTGAACGCATGCTCGAGCAGTGCGGATACGGAGTTGAATTCGCCAAAGACGGCGCAGAGGCAATTGACATTTACAGATCATCCAGGGAATCAGGGAAACCTTTTGAAGCGGTGATCCTTGACCTGATAGTCCCTGAAAAAATGGGCGGCAAAGAAACCATAGAGAAACTGATCGAAATCGACCCTGCTGTCAAGGCAATCGTCTCGAGCGGATATTCGAATGACCCGGTGATGGCCAACTACAGGGATTACGGATTCAGTTCCGTTCTGAGCAAACCCTATAAGCTCGATGACCTCTGCAAAACCCTCGATAAACTCATGAACAGATAGCAAGGGGTCAGGTCTACACGGGCTGTTGCCCAAATAATCATAGACACCACAATCGACTCCCGTTATAATGCTGCATGAATGACGAAATTGGAGGATAATAGCCTATGATGGGAATGCAGCAATCACCTCAAAGCAGTCTGTTCT
>JBBIUL010000133.1:0-6587 GCA_037440265.1 Nitrospira sp.
GGAAAGATACAGCCTTCCGCCGATCACGGAAAGCATTTCGCAGCTTCACTTCCCTGACAACGCTGAAATGCTTGATACCCTGAACAGTGCCGAGTCCCTGTATCATAAGCGGATCGCTTTTGATGAGTTTTTTCCCATGCAGCTGGGGATCGCCATCCTGAAGAGGAATGCCCTGAGCAGGAAAGGGAATGCCTTTGTCTCTGACGGACGATTGCGCGGTGCCTTCTCAGAAGCCCTGCCGTTTGCATTGACCGACGCACAAAAAAGAACGATCAGCGAGGTCATTGATGATATGAAACGGGACGTCCCTATGAACAGGCTGATACAGGGGGATGTCGGATGCGGAAAGACAGTGGTTGCGCTATTTGCCATGCTTAATGCGGTAGAATGCGGATATCAGGCTGCCCTGATGGCGCCGACAGAGACCCTTGCTGAACAGCATTATAACTCCATATGCGGACTGGTCCGGAACCTGCCAGTGAAACTGATGCTTCTGACCGGAAGTGCCGGGACGGGGCGCGGTCTTATTGCCGACGGCAGCGCTGACATTGTTATTGGAACCCATGCGCTGATCCAGGACAGGGTAACGTTTAAAAAACTTGGCCTCGTTGTCATAGACGAACAGCATAAATTCGGTGTTATGCAGCGGTCATTGCTGGCGGTCAAAGGATGCTATCCGGATGTCCTTGTTATGACAGCTACCCCGATACCTCGATCGCTGGCGCTGACTCTGTATGGTGATCTTGACTGTTCGGTCATCGATGAACATCCACCGGGGAGAAAACCGGTTATCACAAGGATATATTCGGCAGGACAGAAGGCTGAAATCTACAGCATTCTGGAAACAGAGCTGAAAAAGGGCAAACAGGCGTATGTTGTTTATCCTGCGATCGATGAATCAGAGAAGATCAACCTGAAAGCCGCTATACAGGGAAAAGAGGCATTCCAGGCTAAGTTCCCCGGGTTCAAGATCGCACTGCTCCATGGAAGGATGGGTGCTGATGAACGGGAACCGATCATGGCATCATTTAAAAAGAAAGAGATTGACATCCTGGTAAGCACGACAGTCATAGAAGTGGGCCTGGATGTCCCGAATGCCACCGTGATGATTATCGTACACGCGGAGCGGTTCGGGCTGTCACAGCTTCATCAGCTGAGGGGCAGAGTTGGCAGAGGCGGTGACGCAGCTTACTGCATTATGGTTGTATATGAACCGTACAGTGAAGAAGCCGGACTGAGGCTGGATGCCATGCTGGCAACGGATGACGGCTTTATTATTGCTGAAAAAGACCTCCTGATCAGGGGGCCGGGGGAACTCCACGGAACAAAACAGGCCGGTATGCCTGAATTCAGGAATGCTGATCTCGCAAAACATTCAGAACAGCTTGCTGCAGCGAGAAAGGAGGCATTTCTTCTGATTGACAGAGACCCGGAATTGAAAGATTTCCCTTCACTTAAGAAATCACTTGAGGTATTCTGGAAGGGGAAGAATGAATTATATAAGACAGGATAAGGGGGCTGTATGCTCAAAGGACTGAGTGATAATTTCAATAAAGGAATAGACAGGATCAAATGGCTTTCAACCCTTCTGTCTGAAAGACTGAGGATTGAAGTTGCGGTTATAAAACTGCTTTTTCAGTCCGACAAGATGGAAAAAAGAATGGAAGAACTTTTTAAAATAATCGGGCAGCGCGTTGTTGAACTGAAGGGCCAGCCTGAAAAGAACGTCCTAAAAGATGAGACCATTCTGAATGCGATATCACAGGCTGACAGTCTCCAACAACAGATAGATGAACTTAAACAGAAGGCCTCGGAAATAAGCAGGGTGGACAGCTGAGTGGCCCTGTATCTGTTTGTCTTTGTTTTAGGCTCGGTTGTCGGGTCGTTTCTGAATGTATGCATTTACCGGATCCCCCGGAACCTTTCGGTAGTCTTTCCGTCTTCACGATGTCCCTCCTGCAGCAATCCGATAAGGTTTTTCGACAATGTCCCTGTCATCAGCTATATTGTATTGCGGGGGAAATGCAGATACTGCAGGGAAAAGATACCGCTCAGATATCCTCTGGTTGAAGCAATGAACGCTTTTTTTTACGCGGCATTGCTCTGGAGATTCGGGCCGGGCTGGAATTTTCTTATCTATTGCATCCTGGTTTCATCATTCATTGTGATCACCTTTATTGATCTCGATTTCCAGATCATTCCCGACAGGATTACCCTCGTCGGGATACCTGCAGGGCTTGTTGCAGGATCTTTTCTCCTGCCTGACCCGTTTATGAGAGGAAATGTTCTGGGCTACCGGGCATCCTTCATAGGTGCATCGAGCGGGTTTCTTTTTTATTATCTTGTGGCATATCTGAGTCTTAAACTACTGAAAAAAGAAGGGATGGGAGGCGGAGACATAAAGATGATGACAATGGTGGGAGCTTTTCTGGGCTGGAAATCGGTTATCCTTACCACATTTCTTGGAAGCCTTACCGGTTCTCTGGCAGGCATTTCCCTCATGCTGTTCAGCGGAAAAGGCAGGGGTGCCCTCATACCGTTCGGACCGTTCCTTGCGCTTGGCGCTGTAATTTCGCTTTTTTTCGGCCAGGAAATATTGATATGGTATCTCTACTGATGCAGTTTGCCAGGACAGGCAGCAACACCGAGGTGAGCCGGATACTTCCCGGACAGGTAAAAGTACATCATGAACGCTGACACCGTCATAATAATTACCCTTTTTTCTGTCCTGGTGGTCTTTCTGTTTTTTTATCTATTGCGGACCGTTTCGTCTTATCAGAGAAAGAAGATGAATGAACAGAAAAAAGAGTCCAGCCAGGTAGGGTTTGTCGTAGATACGTTTCATGGTCTTGTCTCAAAGCTGAAGGAAAAAGAAAGAGAGCTTGAAGCGCTCAAAAAAGATGCCGAGGAACGCGCAACCTCTATCGGGATCTACAATGAAAATATTTTCCAGAGTGTTCCGAGCGGGGTGGTGAGCTTTGACCAGAATCTTATGGTGACAAAGATTAACTCTGCGGCTGAAAAGATCCTCGCGATTAAGGGAATGCATCTGGTCGGCGGGAGCCACCGGGAGGTGTTCGGCAATCCGATTTCTGAAATTATCGAAAAGAGAAAAACAGTAGAACGCGCAGAGGTCAGCTATACGACACAGGCAGGGAAAAGGGTTTGGCTGGGACTTACGCTATCACCTTTGAAAGACAAGAATGACAACATTATCGGCCAGATACTCGTCTTTACCGACTTGACAGAACTGAAGGCGCTCCATGCACAGATGGAACTCAGGGAAAGGCTTTCGAGCCTCGGTGAGATGTCCGCAGGCATTGCACATGAACTGAGGAATCCTATGGCAGTCATTTCCGGATATACAAAGATACTTACGAAAAAAGTTGACGGTGCGCTGCTTCCCACAGTAGAGGCGATATCCAAAGAGGTTGCTGTCATGGACAGGATTATCTCCGACTTCCTCTCTTTTGCAAAGCCTGTTGACCCTCTGCTCACCAAATTCGATCTCCATGAGCTGATAAATGACTGTATTAAGGCCCTGGGTCCCATTGCTGACATCATCCGCGTATCATATGAAACGGGCGGAACGCTTTTGATCCGCGCCGATGAAGTAATGCTGAGGCAGTGCATTACCAATCTCCTGCTGAATGCTGTTGAGGCAATGACTGACGGGGGAGACCTTGCGATAGGAGTGGCTGAAGGCGATTATCTGGAGATCAGGATATCGGACACCGGTCATGGCATTCCGGAAGGAATCAGAGACAAAATTTTCATGCCGTTTTATACCACCAAGGAACGGGGAACAGGCCTCGGACTTTCCATTGTCCATAAAATCGTAGTTTCACACGGAGGAAGCCTTAACGTTGACAGCAGCGAGCGCGGGACTGTTTTCAGAATGAGATTTCCTGCAGAGATGATCGCCGTCTGATCAGTGCTGAAGTTCAGGGTGAAAAGATCCTGAACAGTATAAAGGTCAGGAAAGAGCCCATGATTGCCCCGATGATAACCTCCCATGCAGTATGGATCTTGACGGCAACCCTGCTCTGTGCAATTCCCGCAGCGAGCAGAAAGCACAGGAGGGACGCTAAAAAGCTCTGTGTCGTGTATGTTACAGAGACCCAGACTGAAAAGGCCAGTGCAGTATGTCCGCTTGGCAGGCCGCCTCTCAGCGGATGACCCTTCCCGAAATACGTCTTGGAAATGATTACGAGGATCAGGACAAGGATAAACGATATAAGGGAGATTTCCTCCGGCGAATGCTTGGCGATAGAAAACCCTTCGGCGAAGAGCGATTTGAGATAAGGGAAAAGCACGATATATCCGAGCACAGCGGCGCCAAACGCGGTAATGAGGACTGCGCCGGCAGCGATGTCCTTTGCGATGCGTGCTTTTTCAGAATATTCAGGGGAAATGAGGTCGACGACTGTTTCAATGGCGCTGTTGAGCATTTCAGCGAGGATAACAAGGATGACGGCAAGCGAGATGACGATGAACTCAGAGCGGGAGACCCCCAGTACATAGCTGAGCAGAAGCACAAAGGCTGCTGAAAAAAAATGGTATCTGAGGTGCGCCTGGGTCTTGGCGCCGTGCAGTATCCCTTCAATCGCAAAATTGGCGCTTTTAATCCATTTTCGTAACGGCATTGATTATGGCCTTCTCTTTCCGCTCCATCCGTTTTTTTTCTGCAGCATTTTTTTCATGGTCATAACCGATAAGGTGTAGGAGTCCATGGACAAGCAGTCTCAGCAGTTCATCATAGAAAGAAACGCGGAAGTGCTTTGCCTGAGCGCTTGTCTCGGGAATGGATATAACAATGTCGCCGAGAAGACAGCCGTCCTGCCCGAATCGTTCATCGGCAAGGGGAAATGAAAGGACATCCGTGACCTTATTGATCCCGCGGTATCTGGAATTGAGCAGTTTCATCCTCCTGCTCCCTACGAACAAAACACTCAGTTCAGCTTTTTGCAGTCTGAGCAGGAGAAGCGCCCTGACGAGATCCTTTTTTATCCTCGGCAGATTGAGTTTTTTCGACCTTTGCTGGTTCTTTATGTATACCTTCATCGCTGAAATCGAATCCTGGATAATCAATCCTCTTGTGAAATATTCCTGTGAGTATATACGTGAATTTCCTTTTTATTTCCGAAATATCCTTGAGGGTAAGCTCGCACTCATCAAGCTGGCCGTCAAGGAATATATGGTTGATGATTTTATCGACGAGCGCGGCAATCCGGGCAGGGGTAGGGTCATTCAGCACCCGTGAGGCAGCCTCAACGGCATCAGCCATCATGACCAGGGCGGCCACCCGGGTCTGCGGTTTCGGGCCGAGATACTTGTATTCATCTTCAGCAGGTGCATGGTCAATGTCCTGTTCCCTGGCCTTCTGGTAGAAGTAGGTAATGAGGGCAGTGCCATGGTGCTGTCTGATAATATCGATGATGGCGTCAGGGAGCTTGTATTGCTTGGCCAGTTCAACCCCTTCCTTGACATGATTTGTGATGATCATGCTGCTCATGTGAGGAGTCAGTTTCTCGTGTTTGCTTGCAGCACTGCTCTGGTTCTCTACAAAGTAGTCGGGCATTTTCACCTTGCCTATATCATGGTAATATGAACTGACCCGTGCGAGGAGCGGGTTTACGCCGACGGCCTCTGCAGCTGCCTCAACGAGGTTTCCTACAATCACGCTGTGATGATACGTCCCGGGTGCAGCGATCATCAGGTTCTTGACCAGAGGCTGGTTGAGATCAAGCAGTTCGAGCAGGCTGATATCAGTCGTAACCTTAAATGCATATTCGAGAAAAGGAAGGAACAGAGAGACAATGGCTGAAACAGCTATGCCAGAAAATACGGCAAAGATAACAGCGGAAAGTGACTTGGCAGTAAAAAGCTCCCCTTTGGAGAGAAGGAGTATCAGTACAACGATTACATTCGCTGCCATCACATATAACCCGCCCTTCAGAAGAGCAGACCGCTTCTTGCATCTGATTACGCTGAACGCAGCGGTGAGGCTTCCGACAAAGGTGTATACCGGATAGAACGCGTCCTGGAGCCAGTAGCCGGTAAACAGGCTGATGGTAAATGAAAAAATAATCGCGGTGTGAAAATCAAAAAGGAGTGTTATCAGCATTGCCCCGGCAGCGATGGGGATGCCGTAGATGGCGGTATCCACAGAGATGAAACCAAGACCGACAGAGAGGTTCTGCAGAAGGTAGCCGAAGGTCCTGCCGATGACCAGTGTGCTGAGGATCATCAGGCCGAGCAAAAACAGCATATTATAGTTATTGATATAAGAAGGCTTATAGCGCATGATGTCCCGGTAGAAAATGAAGATCAGCAAAAATGCAAGCAGCGTCCCGCCGATAAAACGCTCGGGAGACAGGTCCGACATGAGCGACAGGGAAACCACCGAGGAAAAAAGCAGGAGGTACATGCCTTTCATGAGGTGCGGGACAATCGGAGTGCCGTTATCTTTCTGGAGTCCGTTTTTCATGTTTTTCGTATGCCTTGACGATTTCCTGAACGAGTTTGTGTCTGACCACATCCCGTTCGGAAAAATAAATAAAATTGATCCCGTCAATATTCTTGAG
>JBBIUL010000134.1:0-6585 GCA_037440265.1 Nitrospira sp.
TTTTCAGCCCGTTCAAGGTCTCCTCGATGTCGGCCTTTGGCGGCAGGGCATCTTTCCTGAGATTGAAAAGCCGTTCTCTCCGCCATCTGAATATCTTGTCGATCTTCTCCCTGCCTTCATGCTTTTCGATATCTTTCAGGATCCCGATGGCAAAACTGTCATAAGATTTCGGGAAGAGCTCATCCGCCGTTTCAGTAAGCCGGTATATAAACCCGGGCCTGCCTATGCCGTGTTTTTTCGCAGTATAAGCCACAAAACCCTTGTTTTCAAGCGCGAGCAGGTGCTGCCTTATGCCCATCGGGGTTATATTTATTATTTTGCTCAGTTCCTCAATCGACATCCCGCCGCTTTTCCTGAGGAGAAGAATGATGTTTTTTCTGGTGGGATTGTCTTCGAACAGAGATTTCATACCTGCAAAATATCATAAAAAGCAACTTTTGTAAATATTTTTATTATAAAGATTATTTTCCTTGACAGGAGCACTTGAGGTGTTACTATGGTTATATAGGCATCGCTGTTTATTCAACCGTTATCATTCAGTATCATTGTGCTTTATATTCGGGGGGTTTCGGGACCTTTCCCTGTACTTCAACATTCTTTTTTGAAAAAGGAGGAAGACCATGATCGTTATTGCAGAAAACCTGAATGCAAGAAATTCGGCCTATATAAAGGCAGTTGCAGCTCAGGACAAAAAAGAGATAGTACGGATGGCCGGGATGCTTACAGATGCGGGGGCTGAAATGCTCAACATACAGTGCTCCGCCGACGGAAGCGGTGATGAAAAAACCCTCCCCTTTGTGGTAGAGACTTTACAGGAGAAGGCAGATACAGGTCTGTGCATAGATTCAAGAAATGCCGCAGCGATTAAAAAAGCCGTTCCGCTCTGCAAAAAGCCCCCGCTCATCAACTTTGTTTCAGCCGACGAAAATGAACCGACAGAGGAAATTATTGAAATCGCTTCACGATACAAAGCCGGCATAGTACTGAGGGCATCGAGAGGGACCGTCCCTGTTTCCCTCGAGGCCAAGATGCAGATACTCTATGACCTCATCGAACAGGCTAACAGCGCAGACATCCCCAACGAAAGGATTTTTGCAGACCCTTCTGTCGTCCATCTCGGAGGGGGGATCGGCCAGGAACACCTCGTGAACGCGCACCGGTGCATTCTGGTATTGAAAGAGATCATGGATCCGCCGCTGAAGACAGTCTCCTGGGTATCAAATATTTCGACCGGCACCCCGCAGAACCTCAAACCGATGATCAATGCCGCCTTTCTTACCTACCTCTGCGGAGCAGGGCTTGACGCAGCGATGATCGATGTCCTTGATCCGTTCACCAGGAAATTTGTCTATCTGATCAAGTCGTTCAGGGACGAGATCGTCTTTTCTCCTGCTGCTATATCATGACACCATAATGCAAAAGCATGATATAATGCATAAAAAGTTTCTGAACTCGCACCGGACGTTTCGGTAATTTATATATATCGGAGGATGTTATCATGCTGACAGGAAAAGAAGATCTGCTGCAGTCATTGATCGAGGCATACCTTATGGAGAAAGGGACCAGGGAGTTTTACTCGCTTGCGACCCTCAAGGCGCTTGCCCCTGAGGCAAAAAAGACGTTTCATGATCTGTCGGAATGGGAAGAAAAGCATATGGACTTCATACAGTATATCTACCAGTCAGTCAGCGACGACAGGGATTTAAAGGGCTTTGAAGATTTCAAGGCCGAAACGGACGCCCCGGTAACCGAGGCAGGGATACCGGTCAAGGACCTCGAAGAAAAAATCGAAAGACATGCAGTCACTGATGAGAGAGACGCACTCAAGATAGCACTCGAAATCGAGGGAAAGGCTTATAATCTTTACCGCAAACTCTCTGAAAGCGCTTCCGACAGCAATGCAAAGGTGGTTTTTACCGAAATGATGGAACAGGAACTCAAACACATCGATTACCTGAACAACCTGAAGGCAAAACTTGCTTAAGCTCCGGGACGGCATTGTCGAGCTGTACAAAAAGGTGGCAACTTCTCTGCCCCCTGATGTAGAAGAAGCTCTCAAGACAGTATTCCCGGGTGAAGCCGAAGGTTCTGCAGCGCGTTCGTCCATCAGCATCATACTTGAAAACATCAGGATTGCGAGGGAAACCGTACGGCCCGTCTGTCAGGACACCGGCGTGCCGGTCTTCTTCGTCAGGGTACCGGTCGGACTGAGCCATATGGAACTGCAGAACACCATTATCGACGCCACTCGTATTGCAACCGAAAAAGTACCCCTGCGGCCGAATGCGGTTGACCCTGTCACCGAGACAAACTCCGGTGACAACACCGGCGCAGGCTTTCCCGTGATGTATTTCGAAGAAACCTCAGGCAGCACCCTCACCATAGACCTGATGCTGAAAGGCGCCGGGTCGGAGAATGTTGGACAGATATACAAACTGCCCATAGGTGAGCTCAACGCCCAGCGTGACCTTGACGGAGTCAGGAAGTGCGTCATTGATGCTGTACAGAAGGCCCAGGGAAAAGGCTGTCCGCCTTATATCATAGGGGTCGGTATCGGCGCCTCAAAAGACCAGGTCACAAGACTTGCCAAGGGTCAGCTCATGCGCAAACTTAATGACACGAACAAAATACCCGAACTGGCTGAACTCGAGAGCCGCACACTGAACGACTTAAATGAGCTCGGCATAGGAACCCTCGGCTTCGGGGGAGGCATAACAGCCCTTGGAGTAAAAATCGGCGTCAACCACCGGCATCCTGCCTCCTACTTTGTCGATGTCTCGATAAACTGCTGGGCAACACGGCGGGGAAGACTCATATGGTAAAGTCAGTCAGTCTCCATGCCCCGCTTTCCGCCGGTGACATCTCCGCGCTCCATGCTGGAGACCTGGTGCTGCTGAACGGAAGAATTGTGACCGGCAGGGACAGGGTGCATAAATATCTTGTCGAAAAAAGACCGCCGAAAGAGGAAATCCCCTTTGATCTCTCAGGGACGATCCTCTACCATTGCGGCCCTGTCATGAAAAAAACCGACAGCGGTTACAAAGTGGTAGCTGCAGGCCCCACCACCAGCATCAGGGTCGAACTGTATGAGGCAGATGTCATCAGTCTTTACGGTTTAAGGGGCGTTATGGGCAAGGGCGGCATGGGCGACAATACACTGAAGGCCCTCTCCGAACACGGCTGCGTCTATTTTCATTCCATAGGAGGCGCTGCTGCCTATCTTGCCGACAGGATTACTAATGTGCTCGGCGTCTGGAAACTCGATGAATTCGGCTCAACAGAGGCAATGTGGCACTTTGAGATAAAGGATTTTCCTGCAATCGTTACTATGGACGCTCACGGAAAGACCCTCCATAAGGAAATCGAAGAACGCTCCTTCAGCAAACTCCAGGAACTCATAAAGAAGTAGTCAATGCCATGATCTTTATTGCAGGCGCATCAGGTTTTGTCGGCAGTCATCTCATTGCCGATCTCACTTCAAAGGGGCACAGGATAAAATGCCTTGCCCGCTCTGAAAAGACAAAACAGTCCCTTTCAGAAAAAGGGGTTGAGGCAGTTCCGGGGGACATTACGCAGCCTGAGACGCTGAGAGACATCCTTCAGCCTGATGACTTTGTCGTCCATCTTGTCGGCATCATAGAGGAAAAAGGCAAGGCTACGTTCCAGTCGGTCCATGTTGAGGGTACGGCAAACCTTGTCAGTGAGGCAAAAAAAGCAGGGGTCAGGCATTTCTTTTATCAGTCAGCGCTCGGGGCAGACCGGAATTCCTGGTCCGGGTATCTGAAGACAAAGGCCGAGGCTGAAGAGATGGTAAAGACAAGCGGGCTCAATTACACCATCTTCAGGCCTTCACTCATTATCGGGCCATGGGACGGGTTTACAAAGAAGATGATCGATATGATAAAGCTCTCTCCGGTAATGCCCATACCAGGCGAGGGCAAGGCAAAGTTCCAACCGGTGTATATAAGAGACTGGCTCAGATGCATCAACAGGGTGATAGACAAACCTTCACAGTTCATTTCAATATATGATATCGGAGGACCTGAACACCTCGCGTACCGCGAGATAGTGGAAAAACTGGCCCATGCGCTGGGTCGTGAAAAAATGACAGTAACCGTTCCTATGGGCCTGATGAAGATCGGCGCTTCAATGCTCCAGGCGGTATTGCCTTCACCTCCTGTAACGTCTGACCAGCTTCGACTTCTGGAGCAGGACAACATCTGCGAAGTTGATGCGATCGAAAGGCATTTTGGATTTACACCAATGAGATTTGCAGATGCCTTGAACGAGTTCATCCGGCAATAAAGCATTTTCATTTTCCATCTGAATACCAATGGCATCAAAAAAATTGGCAGCATACATGACAAACAATTTTTTTCATAATATATACTATAATTAATATAGCTCTATACAAACTGCAATGATGAACATCAAGACTTTAAAAAGTGCAGAGACTCCCTGGCATCTCATCCTGATCTTTATATTTCTTTCCCTTGGCATCGTCATCAGCGGATACCTATATTTCAAACAGGAAGAAAAACATCTCGAGAAAATAAAACATGAAGAGCTTGCTGCAATAGCCGACCTTAAGTCCGATCAGATAAGAAACTGGAGGGCAGAACGGATTATTGACGGCAGCATCATTGCCACATCTTCATTTGCGAGCCGCCTCAAAAAATACCTTGAGACCGGAGACAGCGCCCTCAAAAAAGAATTGTTCCAGAGACTTATCTCTCTGAAAATACAGCCCGCCTACGAGATCATTGCGCTTGCGGATGCCTCAGGGAACCTGATCATGTCCACGCATAACAGTGACTCTATCGGCCCCTATGGCAGATCCATCATTTCCACCGCCATAAGCAGGAAAGAAGCGATCATCTCTGATTTTCATGAAGCCCCTCACGCAAGCGGGATCCATCTGGACCTTGCTGTTCCTCTTTTCCCGCATAATAAAGAGATGCCAGTCGGCGCATTCTTTATCCGCATTGACCCCGATGTTTTCCTCTATCCGCTCATCCAGTCATGGCCCACAACGAGTCCCACGGCTGAAACACTCTTAGTCAGAAGGGAAGACAGCAAGGTCGTCTTCCTGAATGAACTCCGACACAGAAAAGGCAGTCCTCTTTCATTGACTGCGCCGCTTAGCCAGTTGACACTGCCGGCAGTACAGGCAGCACTGGGGAAAACCGGGATGTTTGAGGGCATTGATTACAGGGGGGTTCCTGTCCTGACTGCTATTAGACAGATTCCTGACACACCGTGGTCCATAGTAGCAAAAATTGATATTAACGAGGTATTTGCTCCGGTCAGAAAAACTGCGATCACGATATCGGTTTTAATTGCAATTATGGTCCTTTCATCAGGTCTTTGCATTGCTTTGCTCTGGCGGCACCAGCGCGCAGAACACTATAAAAGTCAATACAATGCAGAGATCAGGCACAGTTCCCTTCTGCAGAGATATGAATACATCAGCAGATATGCCAATGACATAATTCTTCAGCTTGACCTGCAGGGCAATGTCATGGATGCAAATGAGCGTGCACTGCAGGCTTATGGATATGCCCTCGACGAACTCCTCGGCATGAATATCCGTGACCTCAGACAACCGGACACCCTTGCGGTCATTGAAGACGACCTCAGAAGGGTGAAAGAACAAAACGGCTTTATATTCGAGACAGTCCATCAGAGGAAAGACGGCACCACATTCCCTGTTGAAGTGAGTTCCCGGGTCATCGAGGCTGATCACATGAAAGCCTATGTGAGTATTGTACGTAATATCACCGAGAGAAAAGAGCACGAAAGGTCATTAACAGAAAGTGAAGAACGGTTCCGGGACCTCTCCCACCAGTTCAATGCCCTTCTCGATGCGATCCCCGATGATATCACCCTCCTGTCGTCTTCCCTCAAGATAATCTGGGCGAATAAAGCAGCCGAAGAAAAACTCATCAGGAAAACCACTGATTACAGCCAGGAATGCTGTTATGCATTGCGCCATGACCGTTCAACGCCCTGCGACAACTGTCCCGTGCCGATTACCTTTGCAACCGGAAAACCGGAAAGTAAAATCGTAAAGACAACCAATGGCATCTGGGACATGAGAACCGCTCCCATATTCGGCGCCGATGGCAGGGTTGCAAGTGTAATCAATATTGCGAGGGACATAACCGAACAGCGGCGTATCGAGGAACAGCTTCTTCACTCCCAGAAACTCGAGGGAATCGGCCAGCTTGCCGGAGGGGTAGCCCATGATTTCAACAACATACTTGCCGCGATCATCGGTTACGCCTCACTCCTGCAGATGCAGATCGGGAAGGACAATCCCATCTCCCGCAACATCGAGCACATCCTCTCAGCCACTGACAGGGCTGCGGTGCTCACAAGGAGCCTGCTCGCCTTCAGCAGGAAACAGATCATGGACCCAAGGCCCGTTGATCTCAATACTCTCATACAGGGCATTAAGAAACTCCTTGGCAGAATCATAGGAGAAGATATTGAACTGAAGACTGAGCTTGCAGACAGCCGGCTGACTGTTCTGGCTGACAGCGGACAGATCGATCAGGTGCTGATGAACCTTGCCACAAATGC
>JBBIUL010000135.1:0-6556 GCA_037440265.1 Nitrospira sp.
TGTGTTTGGCTATCTCCCTGCCAAGGAAAATCTGTTCGTCTTTCTTGCCGAAGGTAAGAGGGCCAAGACGTTCGCTCATTCCCCATTCAGTAACCATTTTGCGTGCAAGGTCGGTCGCGCGCTCAAGATCATTGCCTGCGCCGGTAGTCATGTGGTGCAGGGCGATTTCTTCAGCAGCCCTTCCGCCAAGAAGGACCTGGAGCGTTTTTTTGAGGTAATCCCTTGAGTAGGTATAGCGGTCATCGATCGGCAGCTGCTGGGTTACGCCGAGGGCCCTGCCGCGCGGTATGATGCTGACTTTATGGATAGGGTCGGTTCCGGGAGTGAGTTTTGCCACAAGCGTATGTCCTGCTTCATGGTAAGCAGTGTTCTTTTTCTCTTCCTCGCTGATGATCATGCTCTTTCTCTCAACGCCCATCAGCACCTTGTCCTTTGCAGCCTCAAAGTCGGCGTTTTCGACTTTTGTCTTGGACTTGCGGGCAGCAAGGAGAGCTGCCTCGTTTACCAAATTTGCAAGGTCGGCGCCTGAGAACCCGGGAGTCCCCCTCGCTATTTTTTCCAGGTTGACGTTTTCATCAACCGGGATATTTCTCGTATGCACCTTAAGGATTTCAAGTCTTCCTTTCACATCCGGCTGAGGCACGACAACCTGACGGTCAAACCTTCCCGGTCTCAGCAGGGCAGGGTCAAGCACGTCAGGCCTGTTTGTTGCAGCAATAATGATGATGCCTTCGTTGCCCTCAAAACCGTCCATTTCAACAAGCAGCTGGTTAAGGGTCTGCTCACGTTCATCATGACCGCCGCCGAGACCTGCTCCCCTGTGCCTTCCGACAGCGTCTATCTCGTCGATAAATATAATGCAGGGCGCACTTTTCTTTGCCTGTTCGAAAAGGTCCCTTACGCGGGATGCGCCTACGCCAACAAACATTTCTACAAAATCCGAACCGCTTATACTGAAGAAGGGCACCCCCGCCTCACCTGCAATGGCCTTGGCAAGAAGGGTTTTCCCGGTGCCGGGAGCTCCGACGAGCAGCACGCCTTTGGGGATTTTACCGCCCAGTTTCTGGAACTTCTGGGGGTCTTTCAGGAAGTCGATTATCTCCTGGACTTCTACCTTTGATTCATCAACTCCGGCAACGTCTGCGAAGGTGACCTTAACCGATTTTTCGGAAATGAGTCTTGCCTTTGATTTGCCGAAAGAAAGCGCCTTGTTGCCGCCGCTCTGCATCTGTCGCATGAAGAATATCCAGATGACGGCAATGAAGATGATCGGGCCCCAGGTAAAAAAGAAATTAACATACCAAGGGTTCTGATCAGGGGGTTTTACGGTGATCTTTACGTTCTTGGAGCGCATTACATTAATCAGTTCAGGATATTCGGGAGAATATGACTTGAACTTTGTGCCGTCTTTCAGCCGTCCGGTTATGCTGCTCTCTTTTATGGTGACTTCATCGATTTCTCCGGCATCGAGTTTTGTCATGAAGTCAGAGAAGATCATCTCCTCATGGGTCTTCTGAGGTGCGTTCAGAAGGTTGAAGAGGAGAATGATCATTAGGCCGACAAGCAGCCATATAAACAGATTTCTATATACGCTCAAGGAAAACCTCCGTTATTGACTTAGATAATATTCTAACACACTGAAAAAACTATTTTCATTAAGTTTCGGGATCGTCGGCTGCAGAGAACGAATCCAGGCAAGTCAGACGGTTATCGAACCCGGGATTATGTTCAGCATTTCCTTTTGCAGCGCAATCAATCTGCCGATGCCGTTTCCAGCAACGGCAATCATTTCTTCCAGTTTTTTGGTTGAAAAAGGCGTGCCTTCGGCCGTGCCCTGTATTTCAACCAGGTCACCGCTGCCGGTCATGACGATATTCATGTCTACATCCGCCAGCGCATCTTCCTCATAGCAGAGGTCAAGCAGTATTTCACCGTTGACGATGCCGACGCTGACGGCTGCAAGATAGTCTTTCATGGGGTTCTTCCCGATGAGACCGTTCCTTATGGCATGGCTGACAGCATCAGAGAGACAAAAATAGGCGCCGGTGATGGCGGCGGTCCTTGTGCCTCCGTCTGCCTGTATTACATCGCAGTCTATCCAGAATGTCCTTTGTCCGATCAGGTCAAGGTCAACGACAGACCGCAAAGCCCTGCCGATAAGGCGCTGTATTTCATGCGTTCTGCCGCTGATCCGTCCGGCAGTCGACTCCCTCAGCGTACGGTTTGCTGTTGCCCTCGGAATCATCGAATATTCAGCAGTTATCCATCCGCGGTTTTCATCCTTGAGGAATTGGGGAACTTTTTCTTCAATTGATGCAGTGCAGATGACCCTGGTTTTGCCGAGTTCGATGAGCACAGACCCCTCAGCAGCATCGATGAAATTTCTGGTTACTGTTATCTTTCTTGTTTCGTGAATATCCCTGTTGTCCGGACGCATCGGTTAATTCTCCTTCTGAAGAGCAATTTTTTCTATGTGCAATATCTTCTGATGCAGAAATTTCTCGCCGACATTGATGAACCGCTCAGGCGAATCAGTGACATAAAATGTATGTGAGGGAACTGCTTCCCCGGTTTTCAGCAGTGAGAGCATATCAAGGATGTTTCTGACTTCCTTGGCGGTTTCGATGGCTGAGTCAACAAGCCTGACGGTACTGCCCATTACCCTTGAGAGCACGTTCTTGAGGAGGGGGTAATGGGTGCACCCGAGAACAAGGGTGTCAATCTCCTCCTGCCTGATGGCGCTGAGATACGTCTCAGCGATCATCTCAGTAACAGCATTGTCTGTCCAGCCTTCTTCGACAAGAGGGACAAACAGGGGACAGGGAAGGCTGACTACCTCGATGTCCGGATCAAGCGCCTTGATTGCGTTTGTGTAAGCGTTGCTTCTTATGGTGCCTTCAGTCCCTATGACTCCTATTTTCCTGTTTCTTGTATAGGAAACAGCGGCCTTGGCCCCCGGGTCAATAACGCCGACCACAGGGATCTGAACAGAGTCTTTGATATGCCCGAGCGCTACAGATGAAGCAGTATTGCAGGCAACGACGAGCATCTTTATGCCCTTTGAGGAAAGGAACCTGGTGTTTTCGAACGAGTAGCGGATGATCGTCTCCGGAGATCTTATGCCGTACGGTACCCGTGCGGTGTCTCCAAGATAGAGGGTGCTTTCATGCGGGAGTCCTGTCAATACTTCCTTGAGCACGGTCAGCCCGCCAACGCCTGAGTCGAATATCCCGATCGGCAGATCCTTATTGCGCACCGGATCCCTTGCTTTCTGGCCTGAAATCATAGGCAGCAATAGTGTTCAGCGAATATTTCAGGTAAAAATGGCCGCCGAGCGATTCCAGTTCCTTGCCTTCAATGAGGAGTTTAAAATCGCGGAACTCCTGGAGGTTTGAGACAAGGCTTTCGTGGAAAGACTTGAGGAGGAGATATTCAGCATACGCATCTCCCTGGAAGTTTCTCCTGAATTCATCAGAAAGGTCGATATAAAGGACCTGCTGCGCATCCCGGTAAAGGCCGAGGAGTTTTACGTTTAGAGGGATATTGGCGGCATCCCCGTTTTCGGGGCCCTTGAGAAACTCCTCTGTGACCGCTTCTGCAACCGACATCTGTTTTGTCCTCTTGGGGAGCCTCTTCTCGACCATTTTCAGGCTGTTGCCGACAGGATAATACATTCTCAGAGTGAATAAATCCTCGTGTTCTGCCGGAGTGTTTATAGCAGTTCCGGCATTTTCAGGAACGCCGTTTTTTCCGTTTCCGGCAAACATATGCATGTAAAGATAGCCTACGGCAGACCCGGACAGAAAAAAAATGAGGATGGCCATTATCCATATTTTTTTATTGTTCATATGAGGCAATTCCTTTAACCACTGCATCAACAACACGTTCTATCGCAGCTTTATCGTATGTGAAAACACCCGGGGACGGATATTCTATCAAAAGAGCAGGTGCATCAGCAGCAGCAAGGACCGGCAGCGGCATCTCGCGCAGGAGAACCTCTGTTTTCAGCCCCCTTCTTAATTCCTCAGAGATTTTATCGGCAAGGCGCATGCTCTTTTCCAGATGCCTTGCCTGTCTTGAAGCAAGATTGTAGAGCCCGGAGAGGACGTCGGTCTCCTGATTTTCAGCTGCCGAAATATAAATTGAAAACCCGCTGCCGGCAGAAGCGTGGATACTGATGAAGGCATCCGGTTTGTTTTTGGCGGTAAAGCCGATCCGGTCCTCAAGGGAGATTGCCTGATCAACCTTTCGGGTGAGGATGGGTTTCTTTTCCTTTTTTGCCAAAGCAGCGCCCAGTTCTTTTGCTATGAGAAGGTTTATATCTTTTTCTTTTGTGTTCCCGGCAACTATACCGTAATCATAACCGCCATGTCCTACATCGATAACTACAGCTTTAAGCGGCTGGTGTTTCTGGAGTGCCGGACCGCTCTCAGCAGTTGCTTCCGGGGAGTGCTGGTTCACTGGTTTGTTTTCCGCTTTCGGTTCAGTTGTCTTAACAGGTCCGCTCTCCGGTTTTTGTTTTGTCTTTAAGTCAATAACGATCCTGCCGGGAGCTGTCAGTTTATATACCCTGATGTCAATGGCTTCCTTCAGAGTTATCATGAGAAAGCGGTCTTTTGATATTGTTTCGAACATGAACCCCTGCTGTTTTTTCAGCTCAAACCGTGCTGGAAACCCGATCCTGACTGATGAGAGCGTATAAACGGTGGTTGCATCTGCAATGAACTGTTCGTCCGACTCAAGCACAATCCTTGCAGCGGCATCCTGACTGCTGAAACGCAGGGTAACCTCAGCCGCATGGACAGAAGAAGTCAGAAAGAAAAGCAGTACGATAATAAAACGTTTCATGATATTACATTTTCCATATATGAAAGACGTTTTGCAATATGGCAGCCCCCGATACAGTGAATATCATCTAAGCATTCAAAAAAATGAAAATATAAAATAGCAGCTTCTCAGAGGTGTGCATAATCGTAGAGAAGGAGTCTTTCATGGTGGAGGCGGCGGGAATCGAACCCGCGTCCGAAAGTACTACTCTCATGCTTCTACATGTGTAGACTGTCTTTTGCATCTCGGATCAGGGTGCGCCGGCAGTCAGGCTAACAAAGATCCAATCTCCCTTTGTCTTGTCTCCGGAGCAGGAGAAGATCCGGCGACCAGCCTGCTGTCCGTCGCTTTCCCAGGAACACAGGCGATCCCTGAGGAGCGAGCTGCTTTAATTAAGCAGCGATTGCCAGTTCGTTGTTGGCGTTTGTAAGTGTTTCCATCTTTTAACGTGGTGATGGAGCCACGACATGCCACATGAGCCTCATAACCTCCGTCGAGCCCTTTCGCCCCCGACGTATAACTTATTTTAACATATTCAACGGCTTTTCATTGCCCTTTCTATCTCCCGGTCAGCTTCTTTTTTCTTTATGCTCTCACGTTTCTCGTACTGTTTTTTGCCCTTTGCAAGGCCTACCTCGACCTTTGCGTGTGAACCTTTGAAGTAGATCTTGAGCGGTATGAGCGAATACCCCTTCTGGGCTACCTTCCCCTGCAGGCGTGATATCTCTTTTCTGTGGAGCAGCAGTTTTCGCGTCCGGAGAGGGTCATGGTTCATGATATTCCCGTGAGTATAGGGGCTGATATGACAGTTCAGGAGAAACACTTCCAAGTCCCTTACGGTCACATAGCTGTCCTTGAGGTTGGCCTTGCCGTCCCGTAATGATTTTACCTCGGTGCCGGTAAGAACGATCCCTGCCTCGACAGTCTCTTCGATTGCATAGTCGTGGAATGCCTTGCGGTTCTGCGCAACGGTTTTCATTTTGAATATTACCATTTGGTAATGACAAAATAAAACAAGAGGGGAATCAAGGATTGTTACATGCAAAGCCAGAGATGTTTTTAATCTCTTTCTTATACCTTACCTCAGTCATCAAAGCATCAATCAATTTCTGATGAGAGATAGTCGAGGCAGAAAAATAAAGGAATTGATCTTTCACGACTGCGAAATCACCCGGAGAAAGATTCCTGATGCGTTTAATTTGTTCCTTATGCTCGTCTGACAGGCTGACCTCAGAAACAAGCGGGGTTAGCAGTCTGTTATAAAAATGGAGGTTTCCTTCCGGGGTCAGATAGCGGAATTCTATTTTGAATTTGAATCGTCTCATGGCAGCATGATCCAGACCGTCAATGTCATTGGTGGCAAAGATTACAATGCCTGAAAAAGAGTCGAGTTGAGCCAATATTTCATTGGTGAAGGTTATCTCTCATGAACGCTGAGCAGAACTGCGCGGGTAGAGGAAGCTGTCAGCTTCATCAAAAAAAAGGATGCTTGAGTTTTCTCTCGCCTCCTGGAATGCACGTGCAATATTCTTCTCGGTTTCACCAACCCACATCGAATGAATTTCGCTGGATCTTTTCAGAAGCACCTCTTTGTCAAGCAAACTGCCGAGGTAAAGCGCAAATTCAGTTTTCCCCGTGCCAGGAGGACCGTAAAAGAGAAAGGATAGGGAACCGGCACTGCCGTTGCGCTGTGCGTGCTGCTTGATTATCGGGATGATCTCAGAGAGAT
>JBBIUL010000136.1:0-6535 GCA_037440265.1 Nitrospira sp.
TATGGCAGGACCTACCGCTACCGGCCGGTCGAGGAGATCGAGAAAGAACTCGAGGGGATTTCAGGCGGGGCGAACTTCCTCTTTATCGTTGACGACAACATCACCGGCAACCCTGCATATGCAAAAAAGATATTCGGGATGCTGAAGCGGTCTCCCTTTAAGTGGCTCAGCCAGACGTCCATCACCTTTGCAGAAAATCCGGAACTCCTGAAGCTGGCACAGGAGAGCGGCTGCTACGGCATGTTCATCGGGTTCGAGACCCTGACGCAGGAAGGGCTTGACCGGCTGAACAAAAAATTCAACCGCGCCGAGAAATATGCAGAGCTTATCAGGAGGATACACGACCACGGCATGGGTATACAAGGCTCATTTATTTTCGGATATGACTGGGACACAAAGGGTTCCTTTGAGCAGGTCGTGTCCTTTGCCGAAAAGACAAAACTCGACAGCGTGCTCTTTACGATACTCACCCCCTACCCCGGTACAAAGGTCTTTTCCCGTATGATGGAAGAAAACAGGATCATCACCACCGACTGGTCAAGGTACGACATGGCGCATGTGGTATATAAACCGAAGAACATGTCGGTTGAAGAGCTCCAGGACGGATATCTCGCTGCAAACAGGCAGTTCTATTCCTGGGGTTCAATGTTCAGGAGGCTGCCAGCATTCAGGCGGAGCCTCCAGATATTCGGCCCCATGAACTGGGGGTTCAGGAAGGCGTGGAAGGAGTTCAGGTACTGATGTTCGGCAAATACCGGAACCTCCTCATGAACTACATGCGCACCGGCCTTTCTCCGGCGCAGATCGCCTTCGGCGTGTCGCTCGGCAATTTCGTCGGCATACTCCCCTTCCTCGGGCTCCATACGGTCATCGCACTCGCACTGGCTTATCTGCTCAGGCTGAACATGGGCGTCGTGTTCCTCGGCACCCAGATATCAAACCCGTTCACCTTCCCCTTCATCCTCTTTGTCAGCGCCCAGATCGGGAGCCTGGTCCTGAACGGTTCACTCCTGAGCATCACTTTCACGGCCGACATGGAAATACTGAAGCAGTATCTTATCCTGACCATCTTCGGCAGCATCATCCTCGGCCTTGCCGTTGCCCTGGTCTCTTACCCTGTGACGCTCAGGCTTGCGCGGAAGTTCCGCACGTGAAGATTCTCCTTGCATATCCCTTCAGGGAGGACACCTACCGGAAGGTCGGGTTTGTCCTTCCGCCCATGGGCATAGCATACATTGCCGCTGTGCTCAGGGACAGGGGCCATACGGTAAAGATCGCTGATTTCAATGTCACTGAGGAAAAGGTGGACTTCTCGCAGTTCGACGTCGTAGGCATTTCCGCTGACACCAGCAGGTTCAAAAGCAGCCTGAGACTCGCAAAAGAGGCAAAGGATTCAGGATGCCGTATTGTCATGGGAGGCCCGCATGTCAGCTATATGGATGAAGAGGTGCTCAACACCGGGCTCTGCGATTATGTCGTGCGGTCAGAGGGTGAAGAAACCATGTCCGAACTCCTTGACTGCATTCAGGGTGGAGATGTTTCATCAGTGAAAGGGTTGAGCTATCGCACCGGCAATACACTGCACAGGACTGCCCCGAGGGGTTTTATACAGGACCTTGACAGCCTTGTCCCTGCACGCGACCTCCTTGATATGAAGGCATACCGGCATCTTGAAATGGCCAGGAGGAAGATGACTTCTGTCCTGACGAGCAGGGGATGCCCCTTCGGCTGCTCATTCTGCTGCTCAACCGAGTTCAGCGGAAGGAAGTGGCGGACAAGGAGCCCTGAAAAGATCGTTGATGAGATCGAAGACATTGTCACCAACCACGGGTTCAACGGCATCGCATTCCTTGACGACAATTTTACCCTCGATGCAAAACGGGTGATTACAATTTGCGACGAGATTATGCGCCGGGGCCTTGACATCTACTGGTGGTGCTTTTCGAGGGCAGACACCCTGCTGAAGAATGAAGAGATGGTCAGGAAGATGGCAGAGGCAGGCGCAAAATATATCTTTATCGGGTTTGAGAGCAGGCACCAGAGGACTCTCGACAGCTACAACAAGAAGACCACCGGTTCAATGGCCCGGGACGTCTCATCGCTCCTGAGGAAATATAAGATATCCGTTCACGGTAGTTTCATCATCGGCAATGTCGATGAAACAAAAGAGATGGTGTTCGACACAGTCAGGTATGCCAGGGAGATAAACCCCGAGGCTGTCCAGTTCTCCATCCTCACCCCGTATCCCGGTACAAAGCTCTATGAAGAGACCAGGGACCGCATCCTTACGTATGACTGGGACCTCTATGACTGTCTCCATTCGGTTGTGAGGACAGACCATCTCAGCCAACAGGAGCTTGAGGCAATGCTCAGAAAGGCATATATGTCTTTCTATCTGTCACCACGGAAGATCGCAGCCGGGCTCATGAGCGGCATGCGCGGAAAGGGCATCAAGCTCAGCTCGATCCTGAGGATACTGAGGGGCATATGATGCGCGTGCTTTTGATTTCCCCGAACAAAGAGCAGATACCCGACCCGGTGTTTCCCCTCGGCCTTGCATACATTGCCTCAGCGCTCAGGAAGCATGGACATGATGTTCAGACAGCAGACCTCTGCTTCTGCGATAACGCAGACAGTTTTTTGCGAGACTGCATCAGCAGTTTCAGGCCCGAAGTCATAGGGGTATCGATCAGGAACATCGATGATGTTGCCTATCCAAAAAAACATTCCTATCTGCATGAATATAAAGAGGCTGTCGAGGCTGCAAGGAAGTATTCAGATGCGCCGGTTGTGCTTGGCGGTTCGGGTTTTACCATAATGCCGGAGCTGTTCATGAAATACCTGAAGGCTGATTTCGGCATAGCAGGAGAAGGCGAACAGGCATTCCCTGATTTGCTGGACAGGATACGCGCCGGGGAACCCCTTTCTCACGCTGTCCCTCCTGTCATCGCGCCGTCAGGGAAGATCAATGACCTCGATGAGGTTTTTCCTGACAGGACACTGTTCGACGTCAACGCATATTATCACCATGGCGGCATGCTGAACATACAGACGAAACGGGGGTGCGGGTTCCATTGCATCTACTGCACCTATCCGAAGATAGAGGGGAAAAAGGTAAGGATGAGAGACCCTGCATCTGTTGCTGCTGAGATCGAAGAGGTGACAAAGCAGACAGGTGCTGTTCATTTTTTTATCGTTGACAGCATATTCAATTATCCGGTCGAGCATGCAGAGGCAGTCTGCCGCGCGATCATCAGGAGAGGACTGAAGGTGCATTGGTCATGCTACGCAAACCCTTCCTATATGACGGAACGGCTTGCCGGGCTGATGGCAAAGGCCGGGTGTACCGGAGTGGAATTCGGCGCTGACTCGATGAATGATGCATCACTGCTCCGCATGGGGAAAAACTTCACCTTCAGAGAAATTGAAAAGGCTTCTTCCCTGTGCAGGGAGCACGGGATTAAATTCTGCCATTTCATCTTTGCCGGGGCACCGGGCGATGATGATGACACCATGAAAAAGAATATTGAGAGGCTCAGGAAATTAAACCCTGACGCAGCGGTCATTATGGCCGGAATCAGGATATTTCCAGGCACCCGCCTTGCCGAGATTGCGGAAGTGGATCTCGGCATCACAGACCCCGGGCTCGAACCGGTCTTTTACCTCTCAAAAAAAATCGCGGACATCGATGCAGTTGCAGAAACCGTATCAAAGGAGCGCCACTGGGTCATGCCCGGCTATGAGATAAACCTCTACCCGAGACTGCAGAAGAAAATCAGGGACAGAGGCATCAAGGGCGCTTTATGGGAAGAACTCTCGAAAAGGACGTAACTGCTGCGGGAAAGACGGCTACATGATTTCTTCGAGGGTTATGTCGAACACCAGGTTCTTTCCGGCAAGGCGATGGTTGCAGTCCATCCTGACCGTAGTTTCAGTTTTGCCCACAATCGTAACCTGCACCGGCATGCCGTCAGCCCGGTAGAGCTGCATCTGCTGTCCTATCTCAGGGTCAAAGTTCTCAGGCGCCTTTTTTCTGTCGAAATCAAAAACCATTTCATCCCTGTGAGGTCCGTACCCCTTCTCAGCCGGGACAAAAACGGTTTTGGATTCGCCGGGCTCCATGCCGATTACCCCCTCTTCGATGCCCTTTAAGAATTCGCCTGAGCCGAGGGTAAGCTCAAGGGAAGCGCCCCCTTCAGAGGTATCAAAGACCGTGCCGTCTTCGAGTTTCCCGGTAAAATGGATCCTGATCGTATCACCTTCTTTTACTCCTGCCATCACGTACTCCTTTCCTGCTCCAATACTTGGAGGTTATTTTAACACAAGAAGGAGATTTGGACAGCAGCAAGTCTATTATGTGATTTTTTAAAGAAAAATCATATGAAATCTGCTATATTATAAACGCGAACTGGCGAAACCGGAATTTCGAGGAGTATTTGTTCGCATTGTAGAGGATAAAACATGAGATATTTTCTTTTGATGTTCATAGTGGGACTATTCCTTGTATCTGTTTTAGTCACGCCCTCATTTGCTGACCAATGCCATATCATTGATGAGAAGGTTGCCAAAATTGTTTCGGGATATCTGCGTGAGGGCATGAGAATAGTTGAATACTGTGAGCCATGTCAAGACAAGAAATCGCCTCAAGTTGAAACCATTCAAACACTAAATATTTTTGAGTCTAAATTTCATTCTGGTGAATGGTTTGTATCAATTAACAATTCAACAAGAGATATAGCCTATATTTTTGTCGATATAGATTCACGAAAATTTATGAATTTGGGTCGCTTTAGTGGATGCGGCCCTCATGATGTTTCTACGTTTTTACCAAATCACTTGATCTTTTTCCCAAGGGAAGCCCCAGCTCCTGCACCCAACCAGGAATACCAAAATACATATATGCAAAAACATGTTTATTTCGAACCCCTTCGAAGAATTCCTGATGAGAGGGCAAGGCAGTATGTTGAACATCTAAAACAATGGCTCGAAGATACGTACCCAGCATTAAAAAACACTTTCATATTCCCTGACTTCAATATATATGTTCGATATTGTGGGACGGTGAATGCTTTTTCCGATCCCAATATCACCTTGTGCAATGAATTGATTGCTGAATTATATAATGCTAACCTTACTCACGCCCTCAAATGGACATTTCTCCACGAACTTGGTCATACTTTACTTAGGTTGTGGGATTATCCTCTTTGGGATAATGAAGATGCAGCGGATGAATTTGCAACTGTTTTTTTATTTATGTGGGGCGGTGAAAGCGGAAAAAACATCGCCAAATGGGCTGCTTATGAATTTAGAACTCAGTCTCCGCATTTATTGGAATACATTCAAAAGATATTTGTAAATGCTCGTCACAGTTTTTCTGTTCAACGAGCACGAAACATCGAGTATTGGATTAATAACGAGGAAGAACTCAAGAGGCGTTGGCTTAGAATTTTTGTGCCACATTTGCAGACGATTGTTCTAAGAAAGATGCTTGAATCACCAGCAAGTTGGGTTGATACTGCATTGGTTGAGCGTGAATTGAAGAACAGATAGGGAGGATAGAATATGAGACTCTTTCTATTTGCGATTTTCTTGAGTTTGATTTGTTTCCCATCAGTCGTATTGGGTTTTAATGAGGCACCTTCACCTGTCCCTGCCCCTGCACCGTTACAGAACTTTGATAACATTCTAAAGGAAGCTTCGTTGCTTTTCAGAACCCTCTCTCCCAACATCAATAATCCACAAGATACCCTGCAAAAGACTGAACTCTCGATGGACAAGCATTGTTTAGATATCATCTTTGATTTTGAAAGCGACCTTATAAGCATTACATGCCGCACCACTGATTACATAATAGAACAATTACATAAACACATTGCAAAGAAGAAATGGCTGGGAGGAGGGGTCGGCACTGGCACAACATATTACTGTACGCCTGACCGGGGTTTGGAAGTAGCTGTTGCTACTGATTATTGGACTTATTTTAAGATTCATAGACAATGCGACCGTAACGCATTACATAATATTAAGAAGAAATATGATTTTTTTAATAATCCATAATCTATTTTGAGAATGGAAAAGCAAGCTATCTATAGTGGGACAGAATTCGTCTCGAATACTGCAACAGGTCTAAGATAAAAAAGACAGGGCTTTTTTTGATAATAATAAAAGTGATATAAGCATAATAAACCTAAAAACCGCAGTTGAAAATTGTGCACTATGCTGATAAATAAGCATAATCAGGCAGTTATGTCAGATGCGGAGCGGTTGAAATCGTCACCAAGCAGGTGATTCAGAAATCAGCTATTTCCCTTTGAATTCAAGCAGTTCTTTATTTGAACTGCTCTTTTTAGGAAAAATCAAACGACCTCTTTATGCCGTACAGTTCAAAATATGTGGTATGAATTTATTAAAGACATTATTTTGAGCATTTTCTGGCTTAGACCCGACTTTCGCCAATACAGCATAGATTTACATGCAACTATTTGTAGCCAAAGAATAATTCGAGCCTTCAAGCAGGCTGCCTAACTCGAAGCAG
>JBBIUL010000137.1:0-6499 GCA_037440265.1 Nitrospira sp.
GAAAAGCCGCTCGAGTCTTTCAGAGGATTCCTGAAGGGAATGGATACCGGCAGCATCAGGGAGGATGAAGAGCGTTAATGCTGCTTGTCGATTCCTCAGGCTGGATAGAGTTCTTTACTGACGGCCCGCTCGCAAAAACCTATGCCAAACACATGAAGGAACCCTCAAAGATTATAACGCCGACGATCGTCCTTTATGAGGTTTACAAGAAAATAAAGCGCGAAAGGACGGAGGAAGAGGCACTGACTGCTGTTGCGCTTATGAACAGGACGTCGGTTGTTGAGCTCAGCGAAAGCATCGCGCTTCTGGCAGCTGACCTCAGCATTAAGTATTTCCTGCCTATGGCTGATGCCATTGTATATGCAACTGCCATGGAAAAAGATTGCAGGGTAATAACCGGAGATTCTCATTTTCGAGAACTCGACAGGGTAGTTTTTCTTTCCTGAAAGCAGCGGTTAGATTAATAACTTTCTGCCTCCTGAAAACATAAGCTTCAGGACGAGGATGCTTATCCGGTAGAAATCCCTGACAGGACGGAAGTAGGTCTTGTAATCACTCTGATAGATTGCAGAGACCGGGATAGTATGGATCCTGAACCCCTTTTTTGCAGCCTTTATCAGCACTTCGGTCTCTGTCTCAAAGCCGGATGTTTCGAGCTGTATTTTCTCAAGGACTTCCCTCTTATACAGCCTGAAACCTGACTGCGTATCTTCAATCCTGCATCCGGCAGCCCAGGAGATGAAGAAGATGCCTATCTGGTTCGGGATGTAACGGTAGCGCGGGATCAGGTCTTTGTTCCTGAGTCGTGATCCTATAACGATATCGCCGGCATCCTGCTTATAGGCAGAAAGAAAATGGCTGATCTCTGACGTGTCATGCTGCCCGTCAGCATCAAGTGTAATTACCGCTTGATACCCTTGCTCCAGCGCATGGGCAAACCCTGTCCGTAATGCCTTTCCTTTACCGAGGTTGCCGGTATGCCTTATGACGAATGCCCCGGCTTTTTCAGCACGCTCGGAAGTTGCATCAGAAGAGCCGTCGTCAACGACCAGGATGTTCCTGACAAATGTCTTTGCGTTTTCCACCACTCCTGAAATAGTGCGTGCCTCATTGAACGCAGGGATAAGACAGCAGATGCTCTTTTCAGTTGTCTTTGCTTCTGTCTTCATGCAACCTCAGCAACGCAGGAATAAGGCTCAGGGATAAGATAACACAGAGTGCAGCGCCGATGGCAGCGACCTGTCCCATAGTTGCAAGCCCGCGGTATGAGGAGAAGCCGATGGAGCCAAAGCCTGCAATCGTGGTCAGGCCAGCAACAAGGACTGACTTGCCGGTCTGCAGGAACGTGCTCCCGATATCACGGTCAGCAAGGTAGCGGTGCAGCAGGTGCACGGTATAGTCAGTCCCGATCCCGATGAGCATTACAAAGACTATGGTATTCATAAAGTTCAGGCTTATGCCTGAGAGCCCCATGATCCCGAGGACCCAGAGGATGCTTATGAAGACCGGGAACTGACAGAGAAACACATAATAGATGTTCCTGAAGTCGAGGAAAAGCACGATGTTTACAAGGAGAAGCCCGGCTATGCTTATGACGACCGCATCGTCCCGGAGGACTCCGAGAAGCTCTTTTTTTATGAGCGAACGGCCGGTGAAAGAGAGGCCATCGAGGGAATCCAGTGACGCACCTTCCTTCAGATTGCCGGCGACAATGATGCTCCATCTGTTACCGTCCTGGACGAGCAGTTTGTCGAGCACCTCCCTTATCGGCTGGAGATCTTCGAGCGATATCATCTCCCTGTTCAAAAGCATGTTGCGCAAACCGGTTTTAAACTCTGAAAAAAGAGATATGTCAAAACCCTCTTCCCCTGCTCTCCGGTCAAAGTCATTCAGGATCTTGTCCTCATTCAGTGCAGACAGGGCCCGGATGTTCGCCTGCTGCCTTTCAATCGGGGGTAATATGTCGCCCGCTGCCCTGATGTCAGAAAGGCTCTCTTTCAGACGCTCTTTGAGTTCGAGGCTTTTGCGTAATGCAGATTCAGGGTCAGGCAGGGAGTCGGACACAAAGAGGCCGTATTCCTTTATGTAGCCGGCCTCCATCTTCTCCAGTGTGAGGCGGGCCGGGTTGTCTTTGGTGCCGAGCTTTGTTATGTCGCCGGTAACCTCTATGCGCGGGATAAAAAATATGAGCAGAACAGTAAAGATTCCGGCAAGAGAGAGAACTGCAGCAGGATTATGGTATGCATACAGAGAGAATCGCCTGATCAGGATGATCTCGGCAAACCGTCCGGTCGAAGGCCTGATGAGTAAAGAAACTAGGCCGAATAAAAAAATCCAGCAGAGAAGGATGCCTGCCCCTGTAAGGAGGCCGAGTTCTCTGATGCCCTTGAACGATGAGAAGAGCATCGGCAGGAAGGTGAGGGCTGTTGTAATCACCCCTGTGGTGATACCCCGGTATGCCTGAGATATGCTCCTGTCCATGCATTCAGTCCTGTCAGCCGATGTCTCAGCATTTATGAGATACCTGACATAAAGCACAATGCCGAGGTCTATGCCGAGTCCGACAATGAGCCCTGCAAATGCGCCGGTCACCTCAGAGAGGGTGCCGGTTATGGCAAGCATCCCTCCCATGGCAGTGGTTATGGCTGCGAGGACCGGCATCAAAACAAAGAGCAGTCCTTTCAGGGACCTGAAGAAGACAAGGAATATCAGGACAACGGCTGCGACAGACATGAGTATGTTCTTTATGATCTCTGATTTCATTGAAGAGGCCTCGTGGAGCGTGATAGCATGGCTTCCGGTGAGTTCTGCGGAGAAACCGCTGCCGTGGTATTTCGCCAGTATCCCTTCGGTCTCATTGACGAACTTTTTGGAAAAGGCGATATCACGCGGGGATTTTTCAGGGTCGAGTACCATGATGATGCCTTTGCCGTCAGGGGTCATGAAATACCCTGAGCTGAAATCAAAGGACACGTCTGAAATATTCAGGTGGTACGAAAAGAGTTCGAAGAGGTTGAGCGGGTCGATCCGTGCCAGCATCTCGTGTCCGCCCGGCAGGGCAAGCCGCTGCCTTGTCTTTTTGAGTTCATGTGACATGCCTTCAGGCGAGAGCCTGTGTATAAATTCGGACATCTCCCTGTCAGAGAGCATAAGCACTGCCTTTTTTGCATAGACATCCCGAAGGAAAGCCCTTGTCCTGTCGGAGATTTTCCACTGTGCGCTTCTGACAAGTCCTGATTCCATTATTTCTTTCCCTATTTTGTCTATGTCAGGGGCATGTTCGATGACCCGGTCGGCACTGAAAAAGATATAGCCTTTCTCCATCCCGCCGAACCTTCGCATGATGTCGAAATAGAGCGATGTTTTCTCTGCATGGGTCGGTATGAGGCGGGTGACGTCGCTGTCAAAGCGCGCTTTCGAGAGGATTATGATTGAAGCGATAATTACTACTGCTGAAAGCGCTATCGACAATACCGGGTTTTTCCTGAAAAAGGAACGTATGAACGGCAGCCTATTCTGCATCCAGATACGCCAGCAGGTTTCTTATTCTTTTTGCCAGTTCAGGGGGGACTTCGTAGAGCATTTTGTTTTCAAGTGTCAGGAGCACGTGAGTTGTTTCGCCCTCGGCGAGCAGTGTCATGTCAGGCTCCCGAAAGAGTTTATAGGTAAAGGTGATCATTGCTTTTTCAGATGGAATCACAGCAGTCTTAACCAAGATTGAATCGTTGTATCGTGCCGGAGCCCTGAGCCTGCACTTGATGTCCACCACCGGTGCGTACAGGCCGATGCCCCGCATGTCTTCAGGTGAGAGCGCACACCTGCTGCAGAGGTCGAGTCTTCCTATCTCAAAGTATCCGATGTAATTGCCGTGCCAGACAACATCAAAGGAGTCGACCTCATTGAATCGTACTGTGAAGCGGGTTTCATGCGGTTTCATCAAAGTAGAGAATCACCCCTCCTTCCGCGATTACGCTGCCTGCCGAAAGTGCTTTGCACTGAAAGAAATAGAGGCCGCTGAAGGTCCTTTCAAGGGTGCTTTCCAGTTCGAGCGTATCGCCGACGTATGCTGTCCCTGAAAACCTGATGTCTCTCAGCCCGGCGAGCATAGATCCTCCCTTCCTGCTGCTGGCAATCCCTGAAATCTGTGCCATCGCCTCCAGGAGATATGCCTGCGGCAGGGAGTCGCCGCCATGGACTGCCATGTCATTGGAGGTGATGCGCTTTATGCCTCGTGCTGTCTTTCCCTCTTCAGTGATGTCAGCGCTGTCGAGCATTACAAAGGGATGCCGGTGCGGCAGATGTTCATAAGGTCTCATGGCATGCTATGGTTTGTTTTTTATGATGTAATCGGCAAGTGCATTGACAGATGCAAATGCCTCTTTCCCGACATCCTCATCAGGTATCCTGATGCCGTATTTTTTTTCGAGCGCAACCACCAGTTCGAGCGCATCGATTGAATCCAGCCCGAGGCCGCTGCCGAAGAGCGGGTCAGCAGGTTCGATGTCAGCCGGCAGCACATCCTCCAGTTTGAGACTTTTGATGATAAGCGCCTTCAGTTCCTCGATCAGACCTTCTCTTTCCACTATGTGAGTCCTCCGTCAATAGATATGTATTCTCCGGTAATATATCCTGCCTCATCAGAAGCCAGGAATGAAACAGCGTTTGAAATTTCTTCAGGCCTGCCGAACCTTCCTGCGGGTATCATGGAGATGAACTCCTTTCTGATATTATCCTGCATGGTCCCGGTAAGCTCTGTCTCGATCACGCCGGGCGAGACCGCGTTTACCGTTATGCCGAAGCGGGCCATCTCCCGTGCCAGTGATCTCGTGAAGCTGAGCAGTCCTCCCTTGGAGGCGGAGTAATTCGTCTGGCCTGCCCTGCCGAGGAGGGCGCTCGGCGAGATGATGTTGATGATCCTCCCCCAGCGGTTGCCGACCATGGAACGGAGCACGGCCTTTGAGCAGTAACAGGCGCCGTTCAGGTTTACGTCTATGACCCGTTTCCAGTTTATGTCAGGCATCAGCATAAGGAGACCGTCCCTGATTATACCTGCGTTGTTGACGAGGATGTCGAGCCTGTCTTCTGCCTTAAGGATCTGCTCGACCATCGAATTGACCTGCTCCTGGTCAGATACATCTGCCTTTATGATTTTTGCGGGGATACCGGCCTTGCTCACCTCTGCTGCTGCTGACTCGGCTGCTGTGTCATCTGATGAATAGTTCATATAAACCCGGATGCCTTTTTGCACAAAGCAGCGCGATATTTCCCTGCCTATGCCTTTTGTCCCGCCGGTGACGAGTGCTACACGCCCTGGCAATTGAGTGTCTCCTCTGCCCTGAATATCTCGGCGTCTCTTTCTATCCACCTGACCAGCTTTGACAACACATCAGAAGGGCCGATCTCAAGGAACCGTGTTATCCCTGCATCGGCAAAATAGCGGACCGTATCCCTCCAGACAACCCTTTTTGACAGCTGGCCGCAGAGCACGGCCCCGATGGCGCCCCTGTTCAGCACTGTTGCATCGAGGTGGCTGAGCACAGGGATTTCAGGCTCCCTGATCTCAATCTGAGAGATAAATGGCCTTAGCACTGACTCAATGCCTTCCATCATCGGGCTGTGCAGCGTATAGGGAATCGGCAGTTCCCTGGCGCCCAGTGCCCCTGACTGAAGTGCTTTTTCACAGACCTTTTTGACGTCGGCATCAATGCCTGATATGACGATCTGGGTTGCAGAATTTATTCCCGAGATAAAGACATCCCCTGACTCCCTGCATATGGTTTCAAGTTCTCCTGCCTTCAGGCCGATTACTGATGCCATGAGGCCCTTTTTGCCGTTTGTCATGTCGGTGATGGCCTCATTGACCCTGATTATTATCCTGATGCAGTCATCGAGGGAAATCGATCCGGCAGCATACAAAGCCGAATAAAACCCGAGGCTGTGGCCGGCAAGGCCGTAGAAATCGGTATGTTCCTTGAGCATCTGCCAATAGCATGCGCTGGTCCCGAAAACCGAGAGCTGTGCATTCAGGGGATCTCTCAGGAGGTCTTCGGGGCCAAAAGAGGCTGCGCTGAAGATATCCCTCCCGGAGATCTCGTTGATCCTGCTGAAGACCTCATGGGTAATCGCCTGTCCGCTGATGCACCTCAGCATGCCGGGATATTCTGACCCCTGTCCGGGAAAGAGTCCTGCTGTTTTCAACTGTAAGCACCTCTGAAAAAGGATATTTTTACAACATACTATTATGCCATGTGCATCATTATTATCCAAGCATAATTCGGTGGAACAGGGAGATTATCTCCTTCTTGTGTTAAAATAACCTCCAAGTATTGGAGCAGGAAAGGAGTACGTGATGGCAGGAGTAAAAGAAGGTGATACGATCAGGATCCATTTTACCGGGAAACTAGAAGACGGCACGGTCTTTGATACCTCTGAAGGGGGTGCTTCCCTTGAGCTTACCCTCGGCTCAGGCGAATTCTTAAAGGGCATCGAAGAGGGGGTA
>JBBIUL010000138.1:0-6496 GCA_037440265.1 Nitrospira sp.
TGCATCTGATCATCAGCCATGCTCCCCCTTTTTCGAATAGGCAGTTTGCCTGCAATAAACCATATTGAATTGGCCCAAACGGGACAATATAGCGTTGTGTATTGTGCCTTTTTGGCCAACGAGAAGGGTTTTATGATTAATCAGAGACGAAAAATTGTTCAATATCAGTCAGTTTTTTGCTGGTCTTGTTTTTGCACTAGTACATGACAAACAAGGCGGTGCCTTTAAAGATCGGGAGGAAAGGAGGATTTATTAGCACTGGTTTTCAACATTACAGAAACAACCTTTATTCAGAGGGAGGGATAAGATGACATCGAAACACAAGGGGAAAATTACCGTTTATTTATTAATCACCGTATTATTGCTTATAACTACGGCTGCATACAGCGCTGAATATGCGAATCCGCAGCTGCTTGTAACGCCTGCAGATATTGAAAAAAATGCGGGGAAGTGGATTGTGCTCGACTGCCGCGATGCGCAGAGTACCGTGGACAAGAGATCCGGAGCAACCTTTAAGGGTTATTCAGACGGTCATATTCCAGGTGCTATTAATCTCGGAGGAGACTGTTCGAAGGTTTTAAGGGAGAAGGAGACATCCACTGTTTTCAAGGACACAAAGAAATATGAAGAAATACTTGGTGGTGCAGGCATTGACGGCAAAAAAACCGTTGTGATATATGGCGACACACCAAGAATTACAAATGCTACGGTAGGGTTCTGGGTCCTTGAGTATCTTGGGCACAAGGATGTCCGTTTTCTCAATGGCGGAATTGATACATGGGAGGCTGCAGGAAAGAAGCTTGATGCTGCTGAAACAAAACTCCCCTCAGTAAAATACACTGTAAATGTTCAGAAGAACCGGATTGCGACTACAGAAGAAGTTTTGAAGATCGCCAAAGGAGAAATAAAAAATGCTCAGCTCGTAGATTCGCGTACACCGGCTGAATACAAGGGAGAGGATGTGAGGGCTAAGAGAGGCGGCCATATTCCGAGTTGTTCGGTGAATGTTTCTCACACCGAGACATTTGATAAGGCCTCCGGCATGATCAAGTCTATGGATGATCTTGAGAAACACTTCGGCAAACTGGATAAAAATAAAAGGGTAATCCCGTACTGTCAAACCGGCACCCGTTCGACACTTACCTATCTGCAGTTCAGGCTGATGGGCTTTAAGGATCCGGCAAATTACGATGACTCCTGGATTATCTGGGGTAATGACGAGAGCCTGCCGATTGAAAAGTAATGGTCAGTAATCTGATGAGCGGGAATATTTTTAAAAGAAAATATTCCCGCTCAAAGATGATCAGGTTCTATTGGATAATTATCAACAAACTTTTTGTTGGGGAATTTGGTGCGGCTGAGATAAATATTTAATTACATGACATGTGCAGCATCAGCGTGAGTAGTTTGAAAGAAGTGTCACAGAAAAAGTTTGTCCAGAGGAGGAAAAATGAAATTACTGGTCGCGCACGACGGGTCTGAGCAGTCTGACAAGGCATTAAAAAGGGCGTCTGAGATTGCGCTTGGAACCAAGTCATCCATCAATATACTTACTGTCGTACCTGACCTCTGCATGATCGAAATGAGCGATGACGACTGCAAAAAAATGTATGACACCATGACAAAGGAATCAAGGAAACGTCTGGAGGCAGCAAAGACGAGGCTTACGAAAAAAGGCCTGAAGGTAAGCATAGATGTTACCTTTGGAAGTCCGGTTGATGCCATTGTCAAAAGCTGTGCTGAAAAGAAGATTGATATGGTCATAGTTGGTTCCCACGGACGCCACGGTGCAAAAAAGTTCCTGCTCGGCAGTGTATCGTCAAAGATCGTTCAGCATGCACCCTGTGAAGTCCTGGTGGTGAAATAATATGTCAGTCAATTACCACAACACTGGAGACAGGAGGTGAACAAGGAAAACGATCGTCTCATGTAATGCTGTTTATGTAATGAACTATATTTCTTAGGAGGAGAAAATGAACGAGGTAAAAAGGTCGCCCGCAGGTATTATTATCGGGCTGATACTTCTTGTTTATGCGCTGGTTCTCAAGAGCCAGAATGCGGCTTTAACCCCAACCGGCCTTATCAGTATAGCCGACTTCCTGAAAACGGGAAGAACGATCCCGACGCAGATCTCAGTAGGACTATGGGCAGGATCGATTATCACCATAATCAGCCTGTGGAATTTCTTTGTCCCCACGATGAAGTCAAAGTTTGACAACCTGGTGAGGACCCCTATTGCGGGCATCGGGATGATCATAGTCCTGGCTTTTGTAACCCGTTATTACATGGAACCGATCTTCAAGGTATGGGGTGCCCAGGCAAAACCGGTGATCGGATGGGATTTCTCATCGATCTTCGGGCTCAACTATGTTCTGCTCGGCATCATACTCGGTATCATCTGGGTAAACACCATCGGTATTCCCAAGTGGATGCAGGCTGGTGTCAAGACTGCCCGGCTGGCCATGAAAATGGGGGTTATCACCCTTGGAGCTATGTACAGCATTACGGAACTGAAATATCTTGGTTCTTTAAGTATTGTCATGGTAGCCACCTTTGTCATGGGTACGGTTATCATGGTCCTCTGGCTTGGTCAGCTTACAAAATCGCCGAGACCCCTTATCGGTGTGCTGTCTGCCGGCATGGGTGTGTGTGGGGTGTCTGCTGCTGTTGCCGCAGCCCCTGTTGTAAAGGCACGCGGAGTTGATATGGCATACTCAATAGGCATGCTGCTTCTGGTCGGTGTTGTCGGGCTCTTTGTCTTTCCACCGGTAGGAAAGCTTGTCGGTATGAATGAGCTCCAGTTCGGTGCATGGGCAGGCACCGGTATCCTCAACTCAGCCCAGGTAGCAGCCGCCGCGCTGATCTTCGACCCTGTTACTATCGAGACGCTGAAGGTTGCAGAGATATTCAACATCACCAGAATCCTGTTCCTGCCCTTTATCGTTATTCTGCTTGCTGTATGGTTTGCAAAAGGCGAGGAGGAGTCAGAAGTAGGGAAAGTCAATATCGGCAAGGTGCTTGTCGAAAAATTCCCGATCTTTGTTCTCGGATTCATCCTGATGTTTGCCTTCAGTTCAACCGGAGTCTTTACACCTCAGGGGTTCGAACTCCACGGCAAAAGTTTCTATAGCTTCAAAGCTGAAGAAAGCAAGGAGATCAGGACCAGGGACCTCAAAAAGATACAGGCACTGGTTGAATCAGGTGCGGTGACTGACCAGAAGGTCAGGGAAGCACTCGAGAAACTTGTGGCAGACCGGCAGGTCACAAGCTCTGATCAGACAGACCTTGTCCTCAAGGCACAGGACTTTACTGACGACAAGGATTTAAAGAAGATATTTGTTGATGCAGACAAGAAAGTGCAGGCAACCCCGAAAACAGTCAATATGATGAGGGAGTACATGATGTGGTTCTTTGCCTTCGGACTTATCGGTCTCGGCATGCAGATCACCTGGCAGACGATCCGTCAGGCAGGTGGAAAGGCGGCCATGATCGGTGTCATCTCCGGCGCAACCAAGGCAATACTCTCTTTCTTTGTCTGCTGGCTGCTCATCAAGGGAAGCATTTAAAGGAGGTATGGAAAATGGCTGAAGAGAAAGCAACTGCTGCTGAGCAGAAACAGATGGAAGAGCGCGCACTCAGCGTTTTTGCCTCTGAGAAGAAAGAAGACATAACCGCGCTGATAATTGCCTTTGCCCTTGCATTGCTGGTAATTATCACCCTGAAGTGAGCCGTCTATGATAAAAAAGATTCTGGTGGCAACGCACGGAACAGAGGGTGCTGTCCGGGCAGAGTTATATGCCATGCAGCTGGCACAGGCATTGGATGCAGACATCCATGGGCTGTATGTCATCAATAAGGATTGGGGCTCTCTGGTCGGCATTGAGTGGCTTCACTCCTCAGAGAAGAGGATGGATTTCTACCGCTACGCCGAATCTGAGCTCTACAGGATGGCAGAGACAGCACTGGAAAATTTCAGACAGCGCGCAGCAAAAACGGCTCTGAGCATGACAACTTCTGTCAGGGTCGGTGATCTGGCTGAAGCAATCGCTGAAGAAGCACGCGAACGGGGAGCAGACCTTATCATTATCGGCTCTTCCGGCAGGGAACGGTCAGAGGAATACAGGGCAAAGGTTTCGCTCAAGAAACTTCTGAAATCGGCTCCCTGTTCAGTGCTCCATATGAAAGATGTTACCGGAAAAGGGGGTGAGAAGCCCGAAGCATTGACCTGTGCTTCGATTGCCAGTGTATCTGGTTGTGACTTGAAAAATAATTCTTAATAGAATATCAAAAATACGTCTGCGCCATGCAGGCGAAGAGGAGGAAATGTGTTGAAGCAGATAACAATATTGTTAGTATGTCTGTTTGTTGCAGTAGCAGGGGTTTACTCTGCTGCATCTGCAGCCGCCTATCCAGATGCTGTCATCAAGCAGGCTGAAAAGATGAAGGCAGATGCTGCTGACAAGAAAGACATGCCGGAATCTCTTCCGGGGATAAAAATCATCAATGCCCAGGAACTGAAAAAATGGGTCGATGAGAAGAAGAAGTTTGTGCTCATCGACAACAGGAACAAGGAGCAGTATACCAAAGAGCATATCAATGGGGCTGTCCTTATTACCGTTGATGAGCTGATTGAAAACCCGAAACTGTCCGAAAAACTGGACAAGAATACTCCGATTGTCCTCTATTGCAACGGGGTGAAGTGCTGGCGTTCGCCCGCAGCCGGACTGCTGTATCAGAGCCTTGGCTTCAAGGAGATCTATTGGTTCAGAAACGGCCTGCCTGAGTGGATCAAGCTTGATTTCCCCACTGTTGAAGGCAAGTAGCTGACGGGCCTCCCCGTCTGGGAGAAGGGGTTAGAGAAAAAGTTAGGTCGCTCTAACCCCTTTTTTTATTCTGCGGAGACGGATACAATAACTCATGAAGTCCCTTTCAGCAACCATCATCCTGCCGGTACATGAAGAAGCTGCCTTCCGGGTAGTGACAGACCTTAATACCCTTCTCAGGCTTTCACCTTTTTTTACCCTGAAAGCGTTTGCCGCCAAGGCAAAAGGAGATGTTCAGGAGGGAAGCGCGTATGAGGTAACGATTGAATATTACCAGAAAAACATTACAGAAACGCATATGATCGGGGTTGAGAATCTCTCAACGAATAGACAAATTGTATACGCTATTGATAACGGTATACTCAAAAACATAACCTTCACCCTGGCGCGGGACATAAAAGGGATTTTGCTTACGCAGTCGTTCCTGCTTGATTCCAGTGATGAAGCGGTATTGAAAGGTTCTGAAAGTGAACTCAATTTCTGGCTGAGAAGCATAGGGGAATATATCAAGCTTGCTGAAGGCAGATCGCACTGCATGAGGGTCCAGAGAAAGTTTATGGACAGGATATGGCTGAGACTGTCACTCTCTGAAAGAAAGATTGCCATAATAATGGCAAAAATTACCGTTCTCGAAATTATTCTCCTGCTTGTCATGGTTCTGATATGGAACATTGCGTTCAGGGGGTGAAACATGGATTGTGAACAGAAGGGAAGGGGAATTGCGGTGCGGAGGATAATCTTTGAAATGCTGCTGATCCTGTCTCTTTCACTTTTGCTTGCGCTTGTCTATAATGGGATATCGCCAAACGGCTTGAAAATCCTTCCTAAAAAGAATGCCGTTGAAAAAGCAGTTCATGGCGAAAATCTAAAAGGCGGTTCTGTTCTGCAAGTCATTCGTTTTGTCTGTCATGAGATCAACAATCTTAACATTGTAAGGGCGTGAACATGGGTGCATCACTGTCACTGGCAAGCAGAATAGTTATTGGAAGCATATTTTTAATCGCAGGCCTTGCAAAAATTTCTGATCCGGTACGGTTCATGTTCACCTTGCGGGAGTTTGATCTGTTCCCCAAAACCATTATACCGTTCCTGACCGTCTATCTCCCCTGGCTTGAATTGATACTTGGCATTCTTATCATAGCCGGATTGCTCTACCGGACGAGCGCACTCATGCTTGCGGTCATGAATCTCTTGTTCACGCTTGCGATTCTGTCTGTTATTATCCGCGGCATAGAAGTTGACTGCGGATGCTTCGGGCTCCTCGCTGATATATTGAAACTCCCTGACATGGCAGATTACAGGGCGGTAGTGCGCAATCTTATCTTTACCGGAATCTGCCTGTTTATTTTCTTCACAGAAAAAACTGTCTTTACCTTAGAGGGGTATATCAGAGGAAAATCCGGCCGTGGTTAGCCGGTCTGCAGGGGTAAGGGCTCTTCAGTAGAAGAGTGCCACCAGCTTGTAGCTGAGCGCTGCAAGCAGTGCACAGGCAGGCAGCGTGAAGACCCAGGCCAATATAATTTTCCCGGCAACCCCCCACCGGACAGCAGAGAGTCTTTTGGTTGCACCAACCCCCATGATCGAAGTCGAAATAACATGCGTTGTGCTGACAGGGAGCCCGAGCGTACTGGCACCGATAATAATAGCGGTTGCAGAGGTTTCAGCGGCAAAAC
>JBBIUL010000139.1:0-6470 GCA_037440265.1 Nitrospira sp.
TTTGGAGGTACTGGACAGCCTGGAAATAAAACCTGTTACCGTCATAGGGCTGATAGATGCCAGCGAATTCCCGGAGCTGTACGAGTCTCAGATATACGGCAGTTTCTTTCTGGACCAGATCATGAATGCAGATATTATCCTGCTGAACAAAACCGACATTGCAGGGGCATTGCTGACTGACGCATCTCTTGAGTTGGCAGAAAGGTTAAACCCCTCTGCAATTATTATAAAAACAGTTCATGCAACACTTGATACTCTGCTCCCCGAGAATCGGGAAAACAGGACAGTCAGGAAAAAGCAGACAGAGCATCTCAGATTTGATACCATGACCATAAGACTTGCACCTCCTATACAGCTTCCTAAGGTCAAAGCCTTTTTTGAAGCGTTATCCTCTGGGGCGTTCGGATCAGTCGTCAGGGCAAAGGCACTCGTGCTTGCTGAAGAAGGTCCTTTTCGCCTTGATCTGTCGTCAGGACAGGTGACAGCAAGTTTGTTTGACATGACAATAACGGACAGCAGAATTGTTGTGATCGGTGAACACCTCGACAAAGACCAAATAAAACGCTTTTTCTGAAACAGGGCCGGACAGCATGCCGTAACGGTCTTTTCAAGGAATCAGATGAGGTCGAGAAAGTCAGTCGGAACGCAGGTTGTCCAGACCAAACTTTTTCAGCTTATGATAGAGGGTCTTTCGGTCAATACCGAGAATCTGACTTGCCCTGGTCTGGTTGCCGTGCGTTTCCCCGAGAACCCTGAGAATGTGTTCTTTCTCAACAGATTCAAGCGAAGACAATTCTCCTTTTCCATCGTGAATTGCTTCGCTCATTGACAGTTCCCTTGCAGTGATCTTCCCGGTGTCGCAGAGGATAACAGCACGTTCAATAACATTTTCAAGTTCTCTGACATTTCCCGGCCAATGATAGGCTGAAAGCGCCTCAATGACATCCTGCTCAAATCCAGAAATCGTTTTTGAGAGTTTCCGGTTGTATTTTGCAAGGAAAAACCTTGAAAGCTCGGGGATATCGTCTTTTCGCTCCCTGAGCGGGGGGATTGTTATATTGATCACATTGAGACGGTAATAGAGATCCTCCCTGAATCCTCCTGTATGAAGCAGTTCTTTCAGGTCCCTGTTGGTTGCAGTTATCAGCCGCACGTCGGCCTTCATAATCTTGTTGCTGCCGACCCTCCTGAACTCTCCTGAATCAAGAAACCGGAGCAGCTTCGCCTGAAGACCGAGCGGCATTTCACCAATCTCATCAAGGAAAAGCGTGCCTTTGTCCGCAACTTCGACGATGCCGTGTTTTGTATGATAGGCGTTTGTGAAGGCGCCTTTTTCGTGGCCGAATATCTCCGATTCGATCAATGACTCTGAAAATGTCGCACAGTTCAGCGCAATGAACGGCAGGGCATTCCGATTGCTGTACTGCCAGACGGTATTCGCGACCAGCTCTTTTCCGGTCCCGCTTTCCCCCTGTATAAAGACCGCGGAATCGGTTGGTGCGATCTTTCTTATCATTTCAAGGATGTCCCTGACCTTTCTGTTGTGAGCAATAAACCCTTCAGGAGAATCTTTTCTCACCAGTTCCTGCTGGAGGAGCTGATTCTTGATACTGAGATTCGCATATTCAAAGGCCCTGTGTATGATGATGACAAGTTCGTCAAGCTTATAGGGTTTTGTAAGGTAGTCATATGCGCCATTCTTCATGGCTTCAACGGCTGTTTCAACCGTGGCCCTGCCGGTCAAAACGATAATGGCAGGGGAAGCGCTGTCGGACTTCAGGCTCTTCATGGTTGCAATACCGTCCATGCCGGGCATCACAATGTCCAGAAGCACTACATCGTATGACCGTTCGTTGAGAATATCGAGTGCAGCATTTCCGTCAGAAACCGCATCAACGTGAAATCCTTTTCTCTCCAGTTCTTTTTTCAGAAGCCTTCTGACAGGCTCTTCATCATCAACTACCAGTACTCGTATCATCAGTTCCCTTTGCCGGTATGGTTATTGTGAACGTTGTTCCTTTTCCTGCTTCGCTTTCAACGTCGATATCGCCGTTGTGAGACTCGATGATCTTATGGCAGATAGCAAGCCCGAGCCCGGTACCTTCCCCAACCGGTTTAGTTGTAAAAAAAGGATCAAAAATCTTGCCGATTATATCGGGGGGGATACCGGCACCTGAATCACTGACGCTGACCTTCACCGCAGGTTCATTCAATACATTGCGTTCAATGTCTGATGCAATATCAATAGCGCCGCCTTCCGGGGTAAAATACATTGAGTTCATAATAATATTCATGAATAACTGCCTGAGGCTTCCGGGGTCTGCCAGCACCTTGGGTATGTCCCTGTTCAGGTCAAGACGGATCTTGTGATTAAGGCGTTTCGCCCTGTAGTTCACAAGGAGGATAACTTCCTTGATGAGTTCATTAATGTCGATCTCCCTGAAGGTTCCGCTTGACGGCCGCGCAAAACTTAAAAGGCTTTTCAGGATATCCTTGCATCTGAAGATTTCATTATTTATGGTCCTGAGGTAGTCAGGGAAGTCCTCGAATTCCTCCAGTGCAGCGAGCGATTCATCTTTAGCCCGTTCGAGCAGGGCTTCAGAATAACCCGCAATAATGCCGAGGGGGTTGTTTATCTCATGTGCAATGCCGGCAACAAGCGTTCCGAGAGAGGCAAGTTTTTCTGATCTCAGAAGCTGCTGCTCGAGACGTCTCTGTGATGTCACATCCTTGAGGTAATGGACAATGGCGTACAGATGTCCTTCATCATCAATGAGCGGATATGCCCAAAAGTGAAGGATACCCCCGCCTTTTGCCTTGAGTTCGATAAAGGAAGGTTTTTTCGTCTTTATCGTATCACTGCAGAGACAGTCGTTGGTATGTATGCCGATCTCTTCGAGAATCTCCCAGCAGCGCTTGTCTACAATATCTGCTGCTCCAATCCCGGTTGTTTTCAGTAGGGCCTTGTTTGCCCTTATGATGCGTTGGGTTCTGTCCTCGATCCAGACCATGTCGGTTATGGCATCAAACGTCTTCTCCCATTCCCGCTTTTCCTTTGAGACTTCTTCAAAGAGCAGTGCGTTCTCCAGTGCAATGGATATTTGTTTTGCAACCGGGAACAGGACGTGCAAGTCCTCTTCGGAATATCTCATGGGGATGGTACTGTCAAGGTTGAAAACACCCAGTATTTTGTCCTGAAAGAGGGGAATGCTTATGGTTGACCGTATGCCCTCGGCAAGCAATTTTGAGTCAAGGGCAAAATCCATACTCTCAGCGAGGTCACGGTTTACCCGCGGCTTGTTATGTGTCACTACCCATCCTGCGCTTGTGTTCTGTATGGGTGCCAGCACCCCTTTCTTCAAAGATGTTTTCATTTCGGTATCAAGAGCAAATATCAGGAGATTCTGGTCCATTTCGTTATACAGCAGCAGACTGGCCCGTTCATAATCAATGATTTTCTTTAGTTCAGAGACCATTATCCTGAAAATGGTACCAATGCTCAGGCTGGAGTTGATCATGCCGGAAAGTTCGTTGATAAACTCGATCTGAGTCATCTTTTTCTGCTGTTGTTTCTCTGCGGTGATGTCTTGTATCACCAGGAGCCGGAGTCCTGAAGCATCATATGGAACGATTGATATGCGTGCAGGGAAAACATCGGCATTTCTTGGGCGGCATATTGACTCATAGCTCCTGCAGCAATGCGCCTTATCCATCCCCGGAGATGAAAATGATTTTCCTACAGAAAGATTGGCAGAATCAGATGAATCAGGCAGTCTGTTTAATAATTCATATATCTGCATGCCGGTAACGACCTCATCTGCCAGCAGGAAGACAATACGTGCCGCTGCATTGCAGGCAACGATTCTGTCGTCCGTGTCGATGACAAAGACAGGGATTTTGAGGTTGTCGAATACAGTCAGAACTGTCTCTGATTTTTGTGTGAGGTTTATATCCATCTTATTGTTTATTATATCAAAATAAGATTGCATGAAGGGAACTGCCGGAACAGCATGGCATCTGCAGAATGGAGCGGGCGACGGGATTCGAACCCGCGACTTTCAGCTTGGGAAGCTAACACTCTACCACTGAGTTACGCCCGCGTACTGTTTTATAAATCAGTCTGCGTTCAAAAGTCAAGGATTCACAAATAACCATTCGATAGGATAGTATTTCAGTATGCAGACCAATGCAAACGGACAAATCGGCAAGGTCCACAGCAAACTGCTTCATGACCGTTACAGCAGGATTATCTTCAGAAATGCAAAAGGCGCTGAGATATATCTGGTCGGCGGTTATATCAGAGATATTTTTTTGAGAAGGGAAGGGGTTGAGCGGGACTTCGTGATCAGGGGCAGCGATTCCGGTCTTCTCAAAAACATTGCTTTTTCGCTCAAGGGCCGCCTGATTGATATCGGCAAAAGCAGATTGCACAGGATTGTACTGAAAAACAATATCCATATCGATTTTACCTTATTAAAGAAAAGCATAGAAGATGACCTGTCTGAGCGTGATTTCACCATTAATGCCATGGCCTGGTCCCCTTATGCAGGGATTATAGATTTATTCGGGGGGATCAGCGATTGTTCCAAAAGGATAATCAGGATGGTCACGAGGGCAAACCTCCTTGATGACCCATTGAGAATATTAAGGGCTTACAGGCTTTCTGAAGCGTTGTCATGCAGGATACATCCATTGACCAGAAGTGCCTTAAAAGATCTATCATCCAGGATAATACAAACTAAAAGTGAAAGAATAACTTTAGAGTTTTATAAGATTCTGAACTCTGATAATCCTTCTGACATGCTCAAAAAAATGCTTAATGACGGTATTTTAAAGGAAATAATATCATTATCATACAATGAGTTTCGCTCTAAAATTAAAGAAATGGATAAAATTAACGCCTGTTTTTATAAAACACATTTAAGAAATAAGTTAAGGTTTTCCTGGCTGTTCTCTGAAAACCTCCGATATAGTGGATTGCTTAACCTTGAAATATTGTTGTCAGATATGCCGGCTACCAGGCTCAATTTAAGTTCTCGGATAAAAAGAAGGCTAAGACAAATCAGGAATGCTAAGAAAATCCTGGCAGATGAGAAATCCATTGATCGAGGAACGCTTTATGACATTTTCATGGCAGCTGACGAAGCATCAATTGATTTCCTGGTAATAAACGGAATGACAGATTATCTCCCGGAAATAGAGCGGTTTGCAGCATCACGAACCAGAAGTATTTTGACATACCATGAAATCCGGATGCATACCGGTGCAAAAGAGGGAAAACACCTTGGGTTGATTATTGAGGCTTTGAAAAAGGCTGTATTTGAGCAGACCGTCAAAACAAGGGCGCAGTCAATTAACTTCATAAAATCTATCAGCAATATTATTTAACATAATATATCTTATCGGTCATTTAATATGAACATTGTTTGTTGGTATCTTGTTAGTATCCTTGTCGTATTGTCAGCGCCTCTCAGGAGAATGCTGGTTTTATCGAACTTGACTATCTATTAGGCAGGTTATTTGTCTTTTTAATTCTTATAGTTACGGGTGTTTTACGACGTCCCCGCAAAGCAGATCATCGATGACCGATAGAGACCCAATATTTACAATGGTTCCCTTCTCCGCATCGCTTGAAGCCGCCCGGATCTTAAGGTAGTTTCTTGATGTACCGGCAATATATTTTCCGTCTTTTTCCTCGACAATGATATCCAGCACCCTGTCTGTTTGTCCCTTCAGATATTCATTTTTTTTCTGTTTGTTAAGGAGCGCTACTATTTCGAGTCTTTTTTCGACAATATCCTTTCCCGGCCTGTCAGGGAAATGATAAGCCGCGGTATCAGGCCTCGGCGAGTACGGAAAAACATGAAGATAGGTAAAAGGCAGCTCACGGATGAGTTTTTCGGTCTCATCAAAGTCATGTTCATCCTCTCCGGGGAACCCGACGATTATGTCTGTGCCGATCGAGACATTTGGTACCATACCGGCAATCTTCTCGATTACGGATACAAACTGTTCTTTTGTGTATTTCCTTCCCATCTTCCCGAGAACCTTGTTGCTTCCGCTCTGCAAAGGTATGTGGAGATGGTTGCAGATCCTCGCAACGGCAAACAGCTCCAAAATCTCTTCCGTGACTTCATTTACCTCCAATGAACTCAAGCGTATCCTGGGTATCCTGGTTTTGCCAAGCATTTCCCTTAAAAGCAGAGCAACATCGGACCGGTGATGCAGATCATGGCCATACATGCCAAGATGTATGCCCGTCAGAACAATCTCGTTGTATCCGTTTTCTTCTATCTGCCGGGCGTTTTTAATTACTTCATCGAGCGGGACGCTCGTTGACCGTCCCCGTGCCAATGGGACAGAGCAGTATGAACACCTGAAATTACAACCGTCCTGGACCTTAAGAAAAGGTCTTGAACGGGAATAATAACCATAATGCGGCGTGGTCTCTTCTCCGGTTACCATATCGG
>JBBIUL010000140.1:0-6438 GCA_037440265.1 Nitrospira sp.
CCGCCGCCGTAGAGCTTGACCGCTTTTCTGTTATGGTCTATGGTGCTGTCGAGCGCTGCTGACCCTGCTGAAAAATGAGGGGTAAATCCCATTACGGCATTTACGAATATGGTTTTTGCACTCGAGATGCTCTCGTATACGACTTTATCCTCGAAGGAGCGCGGGTCTATGTCCAGAATATAATGGTATTCATTCCCCGGCCTGAAATCGTTTATGCTGATCGTCCGGTATTTGCCTTCTGTCCTGCCTTCAATGCTGTCGGATTCGACGATAAAAGGCAGCTCAATGATCTTCTGGTTTTTCCTGTCCTTTTCAACAAGGTCCTTCGCTGCAGTGATATCATTGTCCGATACCCCTGCTATCTTTATCCCGTACTTTGCACAGAGATACGTGTTGTATAACACCCCGCCGAGTATCAGCTTGTCGACCTTTTCATAGAGGGCATAGAGCGGCTTGATCTTTGTGTCGTATTTGGCCCCTGCGATGACCGACACAAAGGGCCTTTCAGGGCTTATCACAGAGTTCAGGTTGAGGATCTCCTGCTGCATCAGAAACCCCGCATACGACGGAAGGAGCTTGGTAATATCATAGGTTGAGGCGTGAGGCTGCCACGAACCAAACGCGTCGTTGATATAAATGTCAGCGAGCCCGGCAAGCTGAAGCGCAAAGCTCTCCCGTGCGCTGCCTTCGCCTTCCTCGCCCTGAAACCAGCGGGTATTCGGCAGGTAGATGCCGCCGATCTTTCGTTCCCGGAGGCTGCGGATTGCGTGGTTGACCGAGGTGTCAATCCCGGTGATGCCGAGCTGGGGGTGTATCTGAAACTCGGGGATGTGGAACTTGATATGCAGTTTGCGTTCGAGGTACTCGACAATCGGTCTGACCGATTCTTCTTCACGGCATCTGATTTCGCCGGTCTTCTTGTCACGAGGTCTCCCGATGTGGGTCATGAGCACCGGTCTTCCGCCGCGCTCCACAATGTTGTACAGCGTTCCCAGCGTCCTGTCGATCCGGTACGGGTCTCTGATCTGCCCTGCCTTGACAACATTATGGTCAAAACGGACGAGAACGATTTTCCCTTCCAGCGGGGCATTCTGGATGACCGGAAGCCCGGCATCTAATGTGCTCATGCAAAACCTCCCGGGGGATTATATGAAACAGCCTTGATCAATTGTAGCACAAACATGAGGGAAACCATACTGCGAAAAAGCGGTCTGACAGGCCGCAGCGTCCGGTTTGTTATGCACCTGTAACGTTTTCTCTGTGATACTCCTGCAGCGATTTGATGCTTATTTTTTTCTTTTTGAGCATCTCTATGGCGTTTACAATCGCCCTTGCGCCGGTTACGGTCGTAGTATACGGTATCCCGTACTGCAGTGCGCTCCGGCGTATCGAGAAAGAATCCCGCTGGGCCTGTGCACCGCTTACCGTATTGATGACAAAAGCTATCTCCTTGTTCTTGATCAGGTCTACAATATGTGGTCTTCCCTCTGCGACCTTGTTGACAACCTCAACCTCTATCCCCTTCCCGCTGAGGAAGTCTGCAGTGCCTCGTGTAGCAATCACAGAAAAGCCCGAGGCATAGAGCCTTTTGACGATATCGCATATCCCCGGCTTGTCCTTGTCCCTGATGCTGATGACTATTTTTCCTGACATCGGTATCCTGTTGTTGCACGACGTCTGTCCTTTGGAAAACGCCCTGCCGAAGTCATCGTCTATTCCCATGACCTCTCCGGTCGATTTCATCTCAGGGCCAAGGATGGTATCCACACCCGGGAATTTTTCAAACGGGAAGACCGCCTCCTTGACTGCAACGTGCCTCATGGGTTTCTCGGATGTGAGGCCGAGTTCACGGAGTGTTTTTCCGGCCATGACCTTCGCCGCAATCTTTGCCAGTTGTATGCCGGTCGCCTTGCTCACAAAAGGGATAGTCCTTGACGCGCGGGGATTTACTTCGAGGATATAAATATCGTCCTTCTTAACGGCGAACTGCACATTCATCAGCCCTATCACGCCAAGTTCCTTTGCGAGTGCCCGGGCCTGTCGCTTGATCTCCTCAATAATTTCCGTGCTCAGGGAATGGGGGGGGAGGGAGCAGGCAGAATCCCCTGAATGGATCCCGGCCTCCTCGATATGCTCCATAACCCCGCCCACGAAAACCTCGCTGCCGTCCGAGACAGCGTCCACGTCAATCTCTATGGCATCATCGAGATACTTATCAATCAGGATCGGGTGTTCCGGCGATGCCTTCACTGCACGCTCCATGTAATTACGGATCGAATCTTCATCATAAACAATCTCCATAGCCCTTCCTCCGAGCACATAAGAAGGCCGGACCATTACCGGATAGCCGATCATGTTCGCTGCCCTGACTGCATCGTCGACAGACATCGCCGTGTCACTCTGCGGCTGCTGGAGGTTGAGCTTATGCAGCAGTTCCTTGAACCGCTTTCTGTCTTCTGCACGGTCTATGGAATCAGGAGAGGTTCCGAGAATTGTTATGCCTTCTCTCTCAAGGGGGACTGCGAGCTTGAGGGGGGTCTGTCCGCCAAACTGAACGATCACCCCGATAGGCTTCTCGGTCTCAATGATATTGAGAACATCTTCTATGGTAAGCGGCTCAAAATAGAGCCTGTCCGAGGTATCATAGTCAGTGCTGACTGTTTCCGGATTACAGTTGACCATGATTGCCTCATATCCGAGTTCTCTCAGTGCAAAGACGGCATGTACACAGCAGTAGTCGAACTCTATGCCCTGTCCTATCCTGTTGGGACCGGAACCAAGAATAATAATCTTCTGCCTGTCAGAAGGATTGGCCTCACACTCAACAGCAGGAATCTGTTTCACCATCCCTGACACAGGATTCTTCTCCGCCTGCATCGTAGTGCCGGCACCATCAAGCCGATAAAAAGGCCTCTCATAGGTCGAGTAAAAGTATGGGGTAAATGCTGCAAACTCGGCAGCACAGGTGTCAACCATCTTGTATACCGGCCGGATGCCGTGTTTCTTCCTTATGTTTCTGATTTCTTGCTCACTGGTTTTGAGAAGGCCTGCAAGCCTCCTGTCGGAAAAGCCGTACTCTTTTGCCTGCCTCAGCAATTCCACGGACTCCCGGCTCCGGCCGCTCAGGTCAGACGTTTTTATCGTATCTTCCATCTCAACGATCTGTCGTATGTTGTTCAGAAACCAGGGATCGAATTTTGAGTGTTCATAAATTTCGTCTACCGTCATCCCTGACCGGAAGGCCTGGGCAACATACCAGAGCCGTTCCACTCCGGGAATCTTCAGTTTCGTTTTTATTTTCTCAGGGTCTGCATCAACACTTTCAAGCCCGTAGCTTCCTGTTTCAAGGCTCCTGAGCGCCTTCTGCAGGGACTCCTTGAATGTCCTTCCTATTGACATGGCCTCACCGACCGATTTCATCTGCGTGGTAAGGACCGGGTCTGCCTCCGGGAACTTCTCGAATGCAAACCTTGGAAATTTCGTCACCACATAATCTATGGTCGGCTCGAACGATGCAGGCGTCTCACGGGTTATGTCGTTTCTGATCTCATCGAGCGTAAGTCCTACCGCAAGTTTTGCTGCTATCTTTGCTATCGGGAATCCGGTTGCCTTTGAAGCAAGCGCAGAACTCCTCGACACCCTCGGGTTCATCTCGATGACAATCATGCGGCCGGTGTCCTGGTTCACGGCAAACTGTATGTTTGATCCCCCGGTATCGACACCTATTTCCCGTATAATTGCCACCGAGGCATCCCTCATGCGCTGGTATTCCTTGTCGGTGAGGGTCTGAGCCGGTGCAACTGTTATGGAATCCCCGGTATGTATTCCCATGGGATCAAAATTTTCAATCGAACATACGATGACGACATTGTCGTTCTTGTCACGCATCACTTCAAGTTCACCATAGGATCAAAATTTTCAATCGAACATACGATGACGACATTGTCGTTCTTGTCACGCATCACCTCAAGTTCATACTCCTTCCAGCCGAGGGCTGATTCCTCTATGAGCACCTGACTGACAGGACTAAGCTTGATTCCCTTGTCCAGCAGCGCCTCAAACTCTTCAATGTTGTAGGCAATGCCGCCGCCGGTCCCGCCAAGGGTAAAGGCCGGTCTGAGGATAGCGGGAAACCCAAGCTGTTCAACGAATTCCATCCCCTCTTTAACGCTCGACACAGCAGCGCTCTCAGGCACATCGAGCCCTATCCGTTTCATGGCCTGCTTGAAAAGTTCACGGTCCTCTGCCTTTTTTATTGCGTGAAGCCTTGCACCGATGAGTTCAACATTGTGTTTTTCGAGGATGCCCTTTTCCGAAAGGGTAACCGCAAGGTTCAGGGCTGTCTGCCCGCCCATGGTAGGCAGGATCGCATCAGGCCGTTCTTTGTCGATGATCATCTCAAGGATCTCAGGGCTCAGTGGCTCCACATAGGTAACATCCGCTGTATCAGGATCTGTCATTATTGTTGCAGGGTTCGAGTTCACGAGTATGACCCGGTATCCTTCGTCCCGCAGTGCCTTGCATGCCTGGGTGCCTGAATAATCGAACTCACAGGCCTGCCCGATAATAATCGGGCCTGAGCCTATTATAAGGATTGTTTTTATGTCTTCTCTCTTCGGCAAGGTAGCTCCTTTATCAGTTATATTTTAAGAAATTCCTTCAGTTCAGCCTGCGCGTCTGTCACGCTCTGCCGGTCGCTGTCGGCATAGATAATGCGTTCAGTAGCATCAGCCATGACCAGTGTGAGCATGAAAAATGTAGTCTCTTCTCCAAACCCGGGGATGACCATCCCGTGCTGGTGCGATATTTTTTCGACAAATGCTACTCCGTCCGGGTTCTCAATGGTATCCTTCCTGCTGCTGATCCCCACATCCGAAATATCACGGATGGCAACCACCTCTTTCTTGCCGCCGGTCAGGGTGTTTTGAAAAATCTCGGCAGTGCCGGCAGGAACATCGAAAACAACCTGCAGGTACCGGCCGGGAAAAACAAACTTTCTGAAGAGCAGGAAGCCTGCAATGAAAAAAACAACACTGATGCCGAAGGCAGTGGAAGTTTTTACGGACTGCATCACCGCAACCATATAAACACCCCCTGCAAGCGCTGATGAAGCAAGCGCTGAGATAAACTCCCTGTTGTAGATGTCAGTGTGCAGAACACTTCCTTTTTCAGGCCGGAAAAAAGCGGTCCTGAATACAAGGGAAGTACCAGTCATTTGCACGCTGTATTTTTTATCCACGTCTTTATGAAACCCCGCCGTCATTGATCATCGCCATGAATCTCTGAAAAATATGCGCTGAATCATTTGGCCCTGGTCCGGCCTCGGGATGATGCTGCACAGAAAATACCGGCAGGTCTACATGCTGCATCCCTTCCTCTGTCCCGTCATAGAGATTGGTATGGGTAAGCTTCACCTGTCCGTGAAGACTCTTTATATCAACACAGTAGTTATGGTTCTGGGAGGTTATCTCAACCCTGCCTGTTGACAGGTCCTTCACCGGATGGTTTCCGCCATGGTGTCCGAACTTCAGCTTGTAAGTCCTTCCTCCCATGGAAAGGCCGAGGATCTGGTGGCCAAGACATATTCCGAAAACCGGTTTCTTCCCAAGGAGTTTTTTCGTGTTCTCTATCGCATAGGCAACCGTCTGCGGATCACCGGGACCGTTGCTCAGGAGGATCCCGTCAGGATTCGTTTCAATAACCTGTTCGGCAGGTGTCCAGGCAGGCACTACGGTTATTTCGAAGCCCGCGTCAAAGAGGTTTCTGAGTATATTGAACTTGACCCCAAAATCATATACAACTACTTTTTTTGAACTCTGAACTTTGAACTTTGAACTTTCAGCTTTTTCGCTCGTCGGCTGCCATTTCCATACCCCTTCTTTCCATTCATACGGTTGACCGGCAGTTACTTCCTTCACCAGGTCAAAGGCAGAAATGCCCGGATGCTTTTTCACTTTTTCAAGGAGGTTCCGGGGATCAAGATCAGCAGTCGAGATAATACCCATCTGCGCCCCGTAATTCCTCAAATGCCTTGTCAGTGCCCTCGTATCGATCCCCTGAATGCCGACCACATTATTTTCCTTCAGATACCCGGACAGGCTGGACTCCGAACGCCAGTTGCTCGGGAAATCACACGCCTCCTTCACGATAAATCCTTCTGCCTTTACCCTGCCGGCCGATTCTATATCTTCTTTATTGATCCCGTAATTGCCGATCTGCGGATAGGTCATGGTCACGATCTGGCCTTTATATGAAGGATCAGTAAGGATCTCCTGATATCCGGCCATCGAGGTATTGAACACAACCTCACCGATCGTCTCGCCTTCAGCGCCAAAATGCCTGCCTTCAAAAACAGTGCCGTCAGACAGCACAAGAAGTGTCTTTAATCCCATAGGTGTATCCTTCCATTAAAAAGAGTAACTACCGGAACTGCATTGA
>JBBIUL010000141.1:0-6397 GCA_037440265.1 Nitrospira sp.
TTGCGTCTGCTCCGGTGGTGGATGAATTTTTCAGCAGAGAGGGCTGCGACCGCTCCGTTGGCAACAGCAGTGACCACCTGCCTGACCTCTGTGCAGGTGACATCACCTGCAGCAAAAACCCCGGGTGTCGGGGTTTCCATCATCCGGTTGCTATCAACGCATTCTTCCTCGGTAAGAGACACCGAGCCAAGAAGGAAGTCGACAATCGGTTTGCTTCCCTGAATATAAACAAAAACCCCATCTATCAGAAGTTCTGATTCATTCTTGTCTGAATCTTTCAGCCTTATTTTTTCAACGGTCTCACTTCCTTCTATGGCTGTCACAACTGAACCGTAAGTTACCTTGAGGTTTTCGAGTCCGAGCGCCGGGTGGTCTTGAACCTTAAGCTCTTTTGACGGGGATATGAGGTGGACCGTCTCAGCGAACTTTGTAAGGAAACCGGCTTCTTTCACCGCTTCTTCGGAGTTTCCGATAACACAAACGTTTTTCCCCTTATAAAAAGCAGCATCACAGACTGCGCAGTAGCTTACCCCCCTGCCGAGAAATTCTGCCTCACCCTTGATCGTTGGCTTTCTGCCCATTGACCCGGTGGCAATGATAATGCTTTTCCCCTGGTAACTGCTGTCCATGGTGTAAACTTCCTTGACCTCTCCATCGAGCCGAACGCCGACTACCTGCGCCTCTTTTATCTCTGCACCGAATTTGAGCGCCTGTTGCCTGAAGATATTGAGGAGTTCTTTGCCTGAAAGCGGCTCCAGCACACCGGGATAATTTTCAATATGACTCGCGTATGCAAGCGCGCCCGCGGTTGCGGATTTATCAAGGACAAGTGTCCTGAGCTTTCCCCTTGAGGCATACTGGGCTGCGGACAGCCCTGCCGGACCTCCGCCTATGATGATGACGTCATACACATTTTCAGAATCAGACATATAGACTCCTTCCTGCTGTTATTCTTTAGATATAAGACTTGAAGAGCAAAGCAACTCAGCATCCAAGGATGTTAAGGCTTCAAAAATATTGTAGCTCTTGCCTTTGAAGAGGTCAACAGAAGTATTATGACAGTCTCATAAAAAAGGCTCCGGAAAGCATTATCGCTTTCCGGAGCCGAACTTTCCCGGTGTATATCCCGTAACAGGCACCGGAACTGCGGCCCAGAAGATGCTCCGCCCCTTACTGCATCTTGAGGTAATAACAGCACATATTGCTGTCCAGCACCTTTTCGACAGTGTCTTTCGATATTCCCGTATCGGCAATCCACTTGTCGGCAATTGCCTTTTTGCCGCTGCCGCTCTTGCACCCCAGCATGTAAATGGTCGCCTGTTTCCCGCCGATCTTTATCTTCTCCGCAAAAGAGCTCCTCATCGGCTGATGCACTGAACAAAAGGGGCTGACACAGGCTCCATGTGCAACCCTGAGTTTATCGGCAATGCTGTTTGGCTTGTTCGAATCCTCCGTCAGCTCCGCGTATCCGTCAGGGAGCTTGCTGAACATATCGGTATAGTTCTTTATTGACGGGGCAAAAGGACATGACGGAAGCCCGAACACATTTTCACCAATATGGACAGCCTTGCCTTCTATCCTCGAAATAGGGTTTGTACCGTCTTCAATTGCATTGATAAATTCTTCAACAGATGCATATTCGACTGTTTCAATACATTCGGCGGCTTTTATGGCGTTTCGTATGAGCGTGCCCCTGGCCCCGGCGGTACCGATGGTATCAATCATCACCTTTATCATATCCAGAAAACTAATATGCGCGATGTCAAGAATCTTTCCGTTCTGCATAAACACCTCCGTGAATATTATATGACTGTTGCCAATGACAGTTTATCCCTGTATTTCCTCGTTGAAAACCGGATCATCCCCAGATTTGCCTTTTCTTCCGCAATGATTGCGAGAAATGCGTCCTGACCGACAGGGGAAAGAAAAATCGACCCGCCTTCATATTCAATCATGCTGACATTCAAATTCCCTTTCGAAAGCTGTTTGCCCATTGCTTCGGATGACCCGAGGCCTGTTGAAGCAATTGCAGCCATCATGTCCGTGTCCACTCCGGCAGGCGCCATGCTGTCAATGACAAATCCGTCTCTTCCCACAATACAGGCAGCGGTAACACCATCAATTGTTGTGAATTCCTTTAAAATCTGTTTTACGTCAAACATGTTCTCCTCCTTTAAGCTGTTTTCGCCGTTGTTCTTCTCTTCGATCTCCCCGATATCGGACAGGGAATCTTCTTTCTCCTTTCCATCAGTCGTTTTCCCGGCAGCCGGCATCCCTGCTGCATCTCCGGTTTCTGCACGGTCCCTATTCGCCTCATCAAGCCTCCTCAGCCCTTCCATGAGCAGGGATTCATATCCCTTCCCGATCGTAACCGTCGGGGTTTCTGCACCTTTGACACTTTCAAGCGTCCCTCCCTCAAACCCGAGTATTTCATAAAAGGCATCCTCTCCCTCGAGATTCTCGTATATTGCGTTGACGATCCTGCCGTCCTTGAAATACAGAACCCCCTCTTTGTTCATGGTCCTGACCCTGAGCGCGGCTGTTGTCTTCGAGATGCAATTTATCTGGATAATGTCTGTCAGTTCAATCCCTGTCACCGTTCCCTTGAAACCTTTATCCTCTGTGATGGCATGTCTGACCAGCTCCCGCAGCTGTTTTATATCGAAGGGCTTTTCTATGAAGTGCAGACACCCCCTGAAAAGGGCTTCCTTCCTGAATGCAGGCGTAGGATATGCGGTCATCACGATGACCCCTGTCTGGGGCCTGATCTGCCTTATATTCAGGAGCAGATCCAGTCCGCTCATTCCCTGCATCTTGATGTCGGTCACTACCAGATCAATGCTCATCTTCTTCAGGATCTCAAGGGCTTCCTCGCCTGAGCGAGCGGTAAATATGTCGATATAGAGCGTTTCGTTTCTGAGGTTCCTCTTCAGCGACCACACCATATCCTCTTCATCGTCCACTATCAGAACTTTCTTCATGCTGTCACCTCCTCCCGCCTTCTTTCGTTCCAGTCAGTTCAGACCGTCAAGATACGAAAGAGGAGTATCAACAAACATGCCAGAAGAAAACAGGGGAACAAAATTATGCAATTCCAGTTAAATCAACATATTACATAACGTGCGGACAAGCGGAATTACCTGAAATGATCCTTTTGGACGGCAAGATTCCGGCCAGGCGGCCGGAAACTATCCGTTGCGGAGTTTTTCCCGAAGGGTGGTTCTTGAGATACCGAGAATGCGAGCTGCCTCTGTCTTGTTCCCGCCTGAAGATGCCAGGACTTTTCTGATATAACGGTTCTCCATCTCACCAAGGGAGACAAGTTCATCAGTGGATTCGGCAGCACTGACAGGTGCATTGCTGAAATTCAGTTCTGCTGGGGTTATCCATTCGGACCTGCAATATATGACAGCCCTCTCGACAGCATTTCGCAATTCCCGAATATTGCCGGGCCAGCCATAACCAAGCAGCGCCTTTTCTGCCTCAGGAGTAAACCCCTTTATGTTTTTTTTCATGTCCTGGACAAGACAGCGCAGGAAAAAATGGGCAAGGAGGAGGACGTCGTCTCCGCGTTCTCTCAGCGGAGTCAATGTCAGCGACATCACCTGCAGGCGATAGTAAAGGTCTTCGCGAAACCTGCCGGTCTTAATCTCGTCTTTCAGGCTGAGATTGGTTGCCGCCACTATCCTCAGGTCAGTATGGATATCCTTAACACCCCCTACTTTTCTGAATGTCGATTCCTCGATGATGCGAAGCAGCTTCGGCTGCAGTTCAGGAGGCAGGTTGCCGATCTCGTCCAGAAACAGGGTGCCGCCGTCAGCCATTTCAACAAGTCCCTTCTTGTCAGCCTTTGCGTCTGTAAAGGCCCCTTTTTCATATCCGAATAACTCTGATTCAATGATGTTCCCGGAAAGTGTTCCGCAGTCGACCTTTACGAATATTCCCCCTTTAACACCAGAGAACTGATGGATTGCCCGTGCAACAAGTTCCTTTCCTGTCCCTGTCTCGCCTTCGATCAGCACCGGAACACGGACACCGGCAGCCATCTCTATCTCCTGTTTCAATTTGAATATTTTCGGGTGTTCACCGATAATGCTGTCTATGCCTTTGTTGTCCTTTTCAAGCATTGCCTGTTTCATCGCAATCCGGCTCTTCATTATCAAGTTCAGTATCTTTCTGAATTCGATGATATTGAAAGGTTTCAGCATATAGTCTATGGCACCGGATTTCAGCGCAGTTACAGCAGTAGCGGCATCATTTATGCCCGTGACGACAACAACGTCTGTGTCGGAGAACATGTCCCTGATCGTTCTGAGCAGTTCCAGCCCGTGGATATCCGGCAGACCGAGATCAAGAAAGACCAGGTCTATGATCTGACTGTGCAGTATCTCAAGTGCTTCGGACCCGTCTGATGCGCCGGAGACGGAAAACCCCTCCTCCTTCACAATATTCGAGAGCGAAAGCCTCAAATCCTCATAGTCTTCTACAACAAGGACTTTTCCCATTTCCTGTCCGTCTCAAAAAAGAGAATAAAGGTTGTACCTGCACCTTCAACGCTGTCGACAAATATGGCGGCATTGTTTTCATTGAGTATGCTGTAGACGATCGACAGCCCCAGCCCAGAACCGCTGGCCTTGGTCGTAAAGAAAGGCTCAAAAATCTTCTCGGCTGTATCCCTGGACATGCCGCATCCGCTGTCCGAAACCTTCACGACCAGATAATTATACTTCTCTCTCAATTTCGGAAAAATAAGGCTGTAGACCTCTCTTTCCGCGGACTGCAGAGATTTTGCTGAAATAACAATTTTTCCTTTATGCCCTAATGCATCCAGAGCATTGAGCACGAGGTTAAGAAAAACCTGCTGTATCTGGTTCGGGTCAGCAAGGATATCAGGAAGCCCCTGCTCATACTGTTCGGACAGGATTATATTCTTCCCCCTCAGTCTGTTCTCAACCAGCGGCCTGACTTCTTTGATCACCTCGATGAGTGACGTCTTCGTTATCCGCGGCTTGGCAGGACGTGCATAGGTGAAGAACGCCTTCAGAATGTCATTCAGCCTGTCGACCTGTTTGATTATTCTGTTGATATATTCCTTGTTCCCGTCCGTTTCAGCAAGATTTTCTTCGATTGACTGGGCCATCGTCTTGATGCCGGCAAGGGGGTTTCTGATTTCATGCGCAACTGCGGATGCGATCTCTGCTATGGTTCCGAGCCTGCTGACCCGTTCTATCTCTTTCTGAATACGTTTTACATCTGTTATATCCCTGAAAGAAACAATGATCCCGTCCATCGTTCCTGTAGTATCTACCCTTGGTGCAGTCGTAAAGCCTATTACCCTCTCATCGCCATGTCTTGACTTGAGAGCAACTTCGTTTCTGAAAAACAGGGTGTTTCCCCTTATCTCGCACATGGCAGCTGCCTGTTCAGCGCCAAGGATGTCTGCGAGCAGTTCTCCCTCGGTAATCTCGGCAAAACTGTTCATTATCTTCCTGCCTTCAGGATTTATTATGATTACCCGTCCTTTCAGGTCAACTATCATAAGTCCGCTGCTCAGGCTCTGTATGATCGACTCCGTCGATGTTTTTTCAGCCTTGAGTTCCTCTATCTTCTTCTGCAGGCGGTCGATAAGGTCTACTGAGTAATCCCTCATCGTCTTGTTCAGGTCAGATTTTGTCTGCATCTCGATCTCGCCGGAAAGATAGCCTGTTATTCGAGTCAGGAAGTGTTTGACGTCCACAGGTTTGGTCATGTATTCATCAAATCCAAGGGCCTTTGCCCTGTTTTCAAGCTCAGTCCTCCCGACCGCTGAAATTGCAATAATCGGCGTATTTTTCAACTCGTCAAGCTGTCTGAGTTTCATGGCCACATCATATCCGCTCAGGCCGGGAAGCATGATGTCCACGAGGATTAAAGACGGCATATGCTTTATTGCCTTGCTGATCCCCTCTTCGCCTGTTTCCGCCTCAATGACTTCACATACATTTTTGAGGGCGACCTTAAAGCTGGTTCTGATGGCAGGATCGTCGTCGATAAATAGTATCTTTTCCATACAGGGCATCAGATTTTCAGGCAGGGTTCAGGACAACTGATGACTGCTGAGATATCCATGAAAATATTGTATCTTTTAAAACCAGCAAGGTCAATAAACTGTTCAGGATATCAGGCTCTCACAATGAGCCAGAAGATGAACTGCCGAAGAAAAAAATACTGTTATCTTTTTGTACTGCTCTCGGCCATGTCTTTTTTTCCCAAAATCCCTCTTATTGAACCGTATCTTTTCAGTATGCTCAGCAGCCTTCTGAAAAAACTTTGTTCTGTTGGATCGTGCAAAGAAGGATAAATAGAAACCTTGCCGTCTCTGTCTCTCTCGTAAGTTTTGTATGACATAATTATAGAA
>JBBIUL010000142.1:0-6366 GCA_037440265.1 Nitrospira sp.
AACGAACATGAACCGGGCAAGATCGTCGGGGTGAGGAAAGACAGCCCCCTGGTCGTCGGAATAGGTGACGGCGAGTACTTTATTGCCTCTGATGTGCCGGCGTTTCTGAGCCATTCCCGTGAAGTCATATTCCTTGATGAAGGGGAAATGGCAGTGCTTACCAGCGACGGCGTTGTTGTTACAAGTCTGGAAGGCGTTCCCTTGCACAAGGAAGTCCAGTCGATTACCTGGAGCCCTTCAATGGCCGAGAAAGGCGGCTACCGGCATTTTATGCTGAAAGAGATCTTTGAACAGCCGCGTGCTGTCAGCGACACCATACGGGGCAGGTTTTCTCTTGAAACCGGGACGGTAAACACCGAAGAATTCGGCCTCTCATCAGGTGTTCTGAAAAAGGCTGAGAAAATATTCTTTGTTGCATGCGGAACATCCTGGCACGCTGCCCTTATTGCGAAATATATGATCGAGGAGATAGCCCGGGTGCCTGTTGAGGTTGATATTGCCTCTGAATTCAGATACCGGAACCCGTTGATAGGGCCCGTGAGGTTGATATTGCCTCTGAATTCAGATACCGGAACCCGTTGATAGGGCCCGGCACCCTGATGGTTGTCATTACACAGTCCGGCGAAACCGCTGACACCCTTGCAGCGCAGCGTGAGGCAAAAAAGGCAGGGGCAACAGTGCTCACCATATGCAATGTTGTCGGAAGCACATCAGCACGGGAGGCGGACGCTGTTTTCTACACGCATTCAGGCCCTGAGATCGGCGTTGCATCAACCAAGGCCTTTCTTACGCAGGTAACCGCTGTGTATCTGCTCGCTGTTGCGCTGGGACAGGCAAAAGGCCTTGTGCATGAGCAGGATGCAAGGGTATTACTGGAAGAACTGGTCCGTATTCCCGGCAAGATCGAAAAGACACTTGCCCTTGACGGAATGATAACAGAGATCGCGAGGGCATATTTTAAGGCCAGGGGCTTCATCTATCTGGGCAGGAACATCAATTTCCCGATTGCACTTGAAGGCGCCTTGAAACTGAAAGAAATATCGTACATACATGCTGAAGGATATCCTGCCGGCGAAATGAAGCACGGTCCTATTGCTCTTATTGATGAAGACCTGCCGGTTGTTGTGCTCATACCGAAAGACAACCTGTATGAAAAGATGGTAACCGGCATACAGGAGGTAAAGAGCAGAGGCGGGAAGGTTATTTCCGTAACGAACGAGAACAACCATGAGGTCTGTCAGATTTCAGAGAGCTGCATACTCCTGCCGGAAACCAATCCATACCTCACTGCTGTTCTCATGGCCGTCCCCCTGCAGCTGCTTGCCTATCACATAGGGGTGTTCAGGGGATGCGATGTTGATCAGCCAAGGAATCTGGCAAAAAGCGTTACGGTTGAGTAGCGTGACATTTCCCGGGGATCATAAACAGGTCCGCAGGCGCAGAATGTAGATTTAAAAGCGCTGTTTTTGTTATCATAATCAAGAGCAAATAGATGTCGAAAGAAGGTTTAATGCAAGATCTTAATCCCCAGCAGCAAGAAGCCTTAAAGCATATTGACGGTCCCCTGTTAGTATTAGCCGGCGCAGGCAGCGGAAAAACAAGAGTAATCACCCATAAGTTTGCTTATCTCACAAAAAACAGGAAAATATCCCCCCATTCCATTTTTACCGTAACATTCACCAATAAGGCGGCTGATGAGATGAAGGGGAGAATACACAACCTTATCGGCAGGGACCTGCACAATTCATGGATAGGAACCCTCCACTCGCAATGCAACAAGATGCTCAGAAAAGATATCACGGCGCTTGGTTACGGTACGGATTTCTCAATATATGATGAGGACGACCGCTGCAACCTCATCCGCCACATTCTGAAGGAATTCAAAATATACGAGGCCCTCTACAAGGGAGTTTCGTCGCGTATAAATTTTCTGAAGGCATCTCTGGTCGACCCTGAAGAGTTTCTCTCTTCGGGCGACGGATTTGGTTTTGACGAAAAACTCGCCAAAGTATATGTGCGATATCAGGACGAACTAAAGAGGAGCAATGCGCTTGATTTCGATGACCTCATCATGCTGACGGTCAAACTGCTGAGGGAGCATCCCGGGGTACTGTCAAAGTACCAGAAGCAGTTCGAATATTTCCTTATCGATGAATTCCAGGATTTGAATTTTTCCCAGTATCACCTGATCAGGCTGCTGTCGGATTCGAACAGGAACATCAGTGCGGTCGGTGACGATGACCAGAGCATCTATAAGTTCCGGGGGGCCGATGTCAGGAACATCCATAAATTTGAAAAAGACTTCCCCGGTGCCAAGGTCGTCAGGCTGGAACGGAACTACCGTTCTACCCAGAACATCCTTGACGTTTCAAATGCCGTTATTGCACTGAACACGCAACGGAAGCCCAAGAAGCTCTGGACAGACAGGGGCTGTGGAGAAAAGGTGCATTTCTGCTGGCTTAACAGCGAGGAAGAGGAATCGCGGCATATCGCAAAAATCATAAAGGAACTCTACTTAAAGGGTGAGTATTCGTATAAGGATATCGGCATCCTCTACAGGCTCAACCTCCAGTCACGGGCTATCGAAGATGCGCTCCGTGAAGCAGGGTTACCCTATCATGTTGTCGGCGGAATCAGTTTCTACCACCGTAAAGAGATCAAGGACCTGATCGCTTATGCCCGTCTTGTCCTGAACCATGGCGACAATGTCAGTCTCAGGAGGATTATAAACTGCCCTCCGCGGGGAATAGGGGCAGCGACCCTTTCGAAGATCGAAACCGAGGCCAAGAAGAAGTCCGTCTGTCTTTTCGATGTCCTGAAGTCAAGTGTGCGGAACCAGGCTATGGTAGCTTCAACACGGAATAAGCTTGCTGCCTTTGTCAAGATGATTGAGAAACTGACTTCAGGCACATATAAGACTGCCGGCGAGATGCTTACTCAGATTGCCGAGAAGTCAGGATATCTCGAGACGCTGGACGAAGACAGAAAACAGAATGTCAGGGAACTGATTGCTTCTGCTGAAGGGGTCAATATACAGGAGTTTATTGATAAGACGTTATTAGTGACAAACCTTGATGAAAGCTCTTCAAAGGACCACATTTCGCTCATGACTTTTCATAATGCAAAAGGCCTGGAATTCCCCGTTGTTTTTGTTACCGGCGTAGAAGAAGGGCTGCTGCCGTATTTTAAGGCAAACGGCGACGATGATGAGATTGCCGAGGAGCGGAGGCTTTTCTACGTCGGGATGACGAGGGCAGAGAACCTGCTGCTGCTGACAGGCGCCAGAAAGAGAAGGGTCTACTCGAGAATCCAGGAACAGGAGCCCTCCCGGTTTCTCAAAGACATCCCCAGGAACTGCTGTCAGTGGATTGAGAAAGTGACTGAGGCACGTGTTGCCCGGGCTGCTGAGAGCAGAAAAAAGATGAAAACCCCCAAAGTGACTCCGCTCTATCCGGCCGGCTGCAGGGTAAAGCATCCTGTCTGGGGTGTCGGGGTGATAAGAGACTGCTACGGTGACGGCGACGCTGAAAAGGTTACGGTCAATTTTCCAAAGATCGGGTTGAAAAGGCTTTCCCTGAAGCTTGCCAATCTGACAAAGATCTGATTATTCCCATGAAGATTACCGCAGAACATTTAGCCGGGCTCGCAAGACTGTCTCTTTCCGAAGAAGAAAAAGGGCTTTTTTCTGTTCAGATCGAAAACATTCTCGGGTATGTTGACAAACTCAATGAACTTCATACCGAAGATGTTGAGCCGACATCCCATGTGATATCGCTCAGTAATGTAACACGGGAAGATGTTCCCGAAGCATCCCTTGTCAGGGAAGATGCGCTCAGGAACGCCCCGTGCCATACTGAGCAATTCTACTGTGTTCCGAAAATAATAGAATAACATGCCGTCAATGCCTGTCCGAGAATCAACAACTTGGAAAAACTGCCTGATCCCGGTTTTCAGCAGTCCGGCACTGGAGCGGTCGGGGAGGATACTGTGCTGAGATGCATGCTGAGGACCAAAATCCACATGGCTACCGTTACTGAGTCAAACCTTGCCTATGAAGGAAGCATTACCATTGATGAGGTCATCCTCAAAGAGTCAGGCATACTCCCCTATGAACAGGTCATGATCAGCAATCTCAACAATGGAGAACGGTTCGAGACATATGTCATCCCGGGGAAAAGCAATTCCGGCGAAATATGCCTCAACGGGCCAACTGCGCGCAAGGGCGTTGTCGGGGACAAGATCATCATTTTCTGCTACGCGTACCTTGACGACAGCAAAACCGAGGGTTTTCTGCCGAAGATCATTATCCTCGACGCTGCCAACCGGATAAAAGAAAGAAAGTAAGTAAGGCTGTTCCCGCCTCGTCCTGCTGCACCTCATGCAAGCCGGCCAGCCCTGTTGACAACAGGGTGCCTTGTCCTTATACTGAACTGAGGTTCACATGAACAAGCGTTCAGGCAGGGAATCCCAGAAAAACATACTTCGTGCAGCGCTCAAGGTTTTCTCGAAAAAAGGATATGCCGGCGCGAGCATGAGAAATATTGCTGCAGAAGCCGGCATCAGTGTCGGCGGTGTTTACGTCTATTTCAGGAACAAGGAAGAACTCTACCTGAACCTGCTCAGCGAGAGGATTGATGAAAAAAACCGTCTTGTCAAATCCCTTATTGCATCAGTGCCGTCGCCAACTGCCGCATTGTCGGAATTTATCGATCTGCATTTTTACTATGCCAGGATGAACAGGTCCCTCATTATCATGCATATCAGGGAGCTTGGTCTTGAATTCGCCATGGATATCAAAAGGCGGTTTTTCAGAGAGCAGGCCGGATTGCTCGAAATTATCATAAAGAACGGCATCAGCCGTGGCGAGTTCAGGAACTGCAGTCCGCTTGAGACTGCGAAGGTCATTATGGTGACGCTGAGGGGAGCGGTGCTTTCCATTGCCATGAAAGACGGACAGGATTTCAGGGTTAGTGAATTGAAGGAATTTATTCTTTATGGCATCGTAAGGAAGAACGCGAGAAAAAAGACCGAGAGTCGGAGGGGGGCCGCATGAAAAAAATCGTCCTTTTCTTAGTTGCAGTGTCTATAATGATCAGCCCGGCAGCTGCCCAGCACCCTGCTGAGCCGACCGCTTCAGGGATGAAGAAGGAATATTCGCTTAACGACCTTTACCGGATTGCGCTCTCCGGCGCAGAGAGAATAAAACTGTCCGAGGAAGACCTCTTCATTGCGGAAACAGGGAAACGGAAGGCAGCATCCGTGCTCTTCCCTGTCATATCTGCATTCGGAAGCTATACGGAATTCAGTGAGAGCAAATCAGCTCCGACAGGGGCATCAATACAGCCCGATCGATCAGCATCCTGGGGGGTGCGGCTGGACCAGTCATTGTACCTGAGCGGAAGGGAATTTACCGCATTCGGGATCGCAAAAGACACTATCGTTAAGCGGAGATTTGATCTGGAAACAGTACAGGAAGAGTATCTTCTGCTGGTGGCGACCAGATATTACGATGTGCTCAAGACAAAAAAAGCGCTCGACATAGCTGTCTCAAACGTTGGACGCCTTACAAAACACCGTGACGCCTCGCAGGTCAGGCTCAGGGTTGGTGAAGTAACCAAGACAGCAGTCCTCAGGGCAGAGGCGGAGCTTTCCAGCGCGCAGTCTGAGAAGATAAAGACTGAAAATGACCTGAAGCTTGCAAAGCTTGTCCTTGCGAGGACTGCGGGAATCGGGGAACACTATGAGCTCAGGGAAAGCCCGGATGATACCGGTTACCCTGAGTTGCAGCAGAGCGACACCATGCCGGGTTCTCTGCTTGAAAGGGCGCTGGTTGAGAGGCCGGAAATACAGGCATCTGAACTGCAGAGGAAGATTGCTGAAGACGAAGTGAAGTATGCACGGGGTGCTTACTGGCCCAGGCTTTCTCTTGAAGGCGTTTACGCAAGGAAGGAGGACCGTCCGTCTTCTGATTTCCTGAACAGGGAGAGCATTTACGGCGGGCTTAAGCTGAGCTTCCCGTTCTTTGAAGGGGGACTCAGGGTGGCTGAAGTCAGGGAGGCTGAGGCACGGCTGAGGCAGGCGGAGCTTATCCATGAAGACCTGAAAAAGACGATAGCAATAGAAGTGCAGAATGCCTATCTTGACCTGAAGACACAGCAGGGGGTTATCGCATCTCTTGAAGAACAGCTCGTTTTTGCGAAGGACAACTATCATGCCGTATCAAAGCAGTTTGAGCACGGTCTTGTGAACAGCATCGATGTGATGGACGCGAATACGCTCCTGGTACGGGCCGAGAGGGAGCTCTACAACGCACAGTATAACTACCGCCTGGCATTGCTGAGGCTCAGAAGGGCTGACGGGACACTG